>JAUVKK010000010.1 GCA_030596305.1 Helicobacteraceae bacterium
CCTGTAACTATGACGGGAAGAAAAAGTACAAAACCATCATCGGTAAAAATGTCTTTGTCGGCTCAGATACACAGATCGTTGCACCTTGTACCATCGAAGACGATGTGATGGTCGCTGCTGGGACAACTCTTACAAGCAACACGGTAAAGAGCGGTGTACTTATACTGAGCCGCGGTAAAATAAAAGTCATAGAGAACTTCTTTTACAAATTTTTCAATAAGGAGAAGTCATGTTAATTCCTGAAAATCTATTAGAGGGCAAAAAGGTCCTGCTTGGTGTGAGCGGTTCTATTGCTGTCTACAAGTCATTAGAGCTGGTCCGTCTTTTTGTCAAAGCGGGTGCCGAGGTCAAGGTAGTGATGAGTGACTCGGCCAAGAAATTTGTCGCCCCACTCAGTTTTGAGACACTCTCTCGTAACAAGGTCTTAGATGAGGCAAGCGAATCATGGGCAGATGATCATAATCACATTAAGGCGGCTCAGTGGGCAGACCTCTTTATTATCGCACCGTGTACAGCCAATACCATCGCTAAACTGGCTAACGCCATTGCTGACAACATGCTGCTGCAGTGCGCTCTCGCCTATCCTGGCCTTAAACTCATCGCACCTTCAGCCAACACACACATGCTTGACAACCCTATCACCCAGGGCTCTTTGAAGATGCTGCAGGTCTCCAACTATGAAGTCATCGACACCCAGGTCAAAGAGCTTGCCTGCCAGACTACAGGTGACGGTGCCATGGCTGAGCCACTTGACATCTTCTGGTACAGCGCTAGAACCCTTCTTAAAGACAGTTTCTGGAGTGACCGTATGGTGATGGTCACAGGCGGCGGTACCGTTGAGAAGATCGACGATGTCCGCTACCTCTCCAACTACTCAAGCGGCAAGATGGCCTCATCACTTGCAACAGCACTCTTTTTAAAAGGGGCCGATGTCAACCTTATTGCTACACGTTTTGACGAGGATCTGCCAATTCATATCCACACGATCGATGTTGAGTCATCAGACGAGATGTATGACTATCTAAAAGACTCTATTCGTATCTCTAAAAAGGGGAAGATGAGCAAACCTTCCCTGGTCAATGATGAGACACTTCAGTTGATCCAAAAAGAGCCTTATCTCTTTATGGCCGCTGCTATCAGTGACTTTATTCCCCGCTTTCCACAAGAGGGCAAGATCAAAAAAGTACAGCTTGGCGAGACATGGGATTTGGAGTTAAAGCAGAACATCGACCTGCTCTCAACGTTGGACCGTTCAGGGATCAAGACCGTCGCCTTTAAAGCAGAGATGGATGCAGATGAGTCGATTAAAAATGCATCTGCGCTCATCGACACCAAAGATGTAGACGCCGTCTGCCTGAACCTCTTAAAAGACAGCAGCAGTTTTGGGAGCAGTGACAACCAGATAGACTTTATTACTGCTCATGGCATCGACAGTCTGCCAAAGATGGACAAACTTACCCTTTCGCTGACTATCTTGAACAAGGCTGCCATTTTATGAGTGTGAACACCCCACAGCACATCGCCATCATCATGGACGGGAATGGTCGTTGGGCACAGTTACAAGGTCTAAAACGTGTTAAAGGCCATGAAGCGGGTGCCGAAATAGTCAGAGAGATCACAACATACTGCTCTAAACATGATGATATTGAGCAGTTAACACTCTATGCCTTTAGCACAGAAAATTGGAAACGGCCCAAACTTGAAGTGGAATTTTTGATGAAACTGCTTGAACGCTATCTCAAAAATGAGCTAGATACCTACATGGGAAATAATATTCGTTTTAACCCGATTGGTGACCTTTCCGGCTTCTCACGTCCACTCTTGACTACCATAGAGATGGTTCAAGAGAAGACTAGGCACAACAATGGCTTAGTACAGAACCTTGCCCTCAACTATGGTTCAAAAGATGAGATAGTACGTGCAGTAAACAAACTTGTCAAAGAGAATTCTGAGATTACCGAAGAGAGTCTAAACAGTGCGCTTGACTGTTCATCATCAGTTGATCTGTTAGTTAGAACAGGTGGTGACCGCCGCCTCTCCAACTATCTGCTCTGGCAGTCAGCCTATGCCGAACTCTTTTTTATCAACACCCTTTGGCCAGATTTTTCAACCTATGAGCTCGAGACCATCATTCATCAATTTACAACCATAGAACGCCGATTTGGAGGATTAAAATCGTGATAGCACTTATTGCATTCATCTTCGGGGCCGTTATCGGCTCTTTTCTAAACGTTGTCATCTATCGTCTTCCGCGAGGAGAGAGTGTTGCCTTTCCTGCCTCACACTGTCCAAGCTGCAATACGGCGCTTAAGCCGTATCACAACATTCCTATCTTCTCTTGGCTCTTCTTGCGTGGAGAGTGTGCATTTTGTAAAGAAAAGATATCTATTCAATACCCTATCGTCGAGATACTAAGCGGTCTTCTTTTTATGAGTATCTTTTTGAAAAACGATCTCACACTGGCTACCTTAGGTATCGCCTTGACATTTTTAACACTACTGACACTGGCAATGATCGATTTTTACTACAAGATGGTTCCGGACAGTCTGAACCTGCTTGCTTTGACGCTCGCCATTATCAGTGTGAACGATCCGCAGATGTTAGCGCTGAACTTTATCAATGCCCTGCTTTTGGCCGGTGGTTTCACACTGCTGCGTTTTTATCTCTCTTACTATCTTTACGCACGGACCAAGGCCTTTGTAAAACCGGGGAAAAAACCTTCATGGGTCCGTAACTACAACCCGATGCCGCTCTATTTCGAAGCGATGGGCGAAGGCGACATCATGGTCGCAGCAACTATGGGTGCTCTGATGGGAATCCAACTCTCTTTAGTCGCTGTCTTTTTATCTGCGTTGATCGCCCTGCCCGCTATTTTATTGGTCCGCGGTGAAGACGCTGAAAGCAAGCGTCTGCCGTTCATCCCTTTTTTAGCCTTGGCGGCCTACCTTGTCTATATGCTTGAAACGCCTATATTAGCCTACTTGAAAGTACTTTATGCATAGACTACGACGGTACATCATATCGAACTTTTCGATCTCGTTCTTTTCGATATTCCTGCCTCTTTTTGCTATCGCATCTGTTATTTTTATGATCAAGATGGCAGCCTACACGGCATATATACAGCTCACTGTCTTTGAGATGTTCAAACTCTATCTTTTTGTTCTGCCGGAGCTTCTGTTTTACACCCTGCCTATCACATTTTTCATTGCAGCATCACTGGCACTTTTTCGTCTATCGACTGATAATGAGATGGTCATTCTCTTCTCTCTCGGTATCAAGCCGCAATACCTGATCAAAGTGTTGATGGTACCGGCATTTCTGCTGAGTTCACTGCTTATATTCAACTTCTTTTTTCTCTTTCCCCATGCAAAAACACTCTCGATCAACTTTATGAACCATAAAAAAAGCGAAGCCAAGTTCAACCTCAGTGCCTCTGAGTTTGGGCATAACTTCGGCTCGTGGCTGCTCTATATCGGTAAAGACAATCAGGACAATACATTTGGGGACGTTGTTCTCTTTCACAAAGACAAAGATGAGGAGATCGTTATCAGTGCAGACCAGGCAACTGTTGACAACACCGGCGGTGTATTACGCCTGCAGCTTGAGTCGGGTAAGGGGTACAGCTACACGATCGACTCATTGACACAGATGAAATTCGAGACGCTTTTTATCAACAACATCATGACAACCAACCAGCGAGAGTATCTCTCTGCCTATGACTACTGGTTTAACAATGAGCCCCGTCTACAGAAGATCCACACTAAAAAGTTCATCACTGACCTGCTTTTGGCCCTCTTCCCTATGATGAGTCTGTTTATGGTCTTATCCATCGGGGTCGCACATGTCAGACACCAGAAAGCCTATATCTATGTCTTTTTGTTTCTCTCTATCATTGGCTATTTCGGTCTCAGTATCGGTCTTGTCAACAGACTTGGCTACTACACTATTCCTGTTGTTTTAATAGGCTGGCTTGCCGTAACCTATCCTTACTACCGCCACAAGATCGTCAGCAGGTTTTAGATGCGTGTAAAGATGACCATCGCCTATAACGGCGCCAACTATTTTGGTTCACAGGTACAAAAAGAGACCGATCTGACCATCAACGGCCAAATTGAAAAGGCACTCACTCTTCTGCAGATAGAGACAAAAGTAATTGCTTCAGGGCGAACCGACAGAGGCGTACACGCCTCTCGACAGGTGATCCATTTTGACCTGCCCCCGTTTTGGAAAGACCTGATGAAACTGAAAGACAGTCTCAGACGTATCTTGCCCTCAAGTATTGCTATTCGCCGTATTGAGCAGGTAAACAATAATTTTCATGCCCGCTACTCTGCCAAAAAACGTGCCTACCGCTACATCATCTCTACCCAAAAGCCAAACCCTTTTTTTGCAGACCTTGTCACTTACGTTGATGAACTTGATGAAGAGAAGGTCAAAGAGGCTATTACGCTCTTCGAAGGTGAACATAACTTTGAATTCTTTAAAAAAAGCGGCAGCGACACAGAGAATTTTGTCAGAGAGATATATAAGACAAAGGTCTACAGCCATAACGGTTACACAGTTCTCTATTTCGAGGCTAATGGTTTTCTGCGTTCGCAGATCCGTCTTATGGTGGGGTTTTTACTGCAGATCAGCAGTGGAAAATATACCAAAGAAGATCTTTTAGAACAACTCAACTGTAATAAGAATTTTAAACTAAAACCTGCCCCACATGAGGGGCTGTATCTCTGTAATATCATCTATTGAGGTTCTATCAAGATGACTAAATATAATATGCAAAAAGTTAAAATCAGTGAACTGTGTATCGAATACCGTTTTGGCCCAAACATTGACAAATTAACAAGCGACAGAGTTCTTGCAAGCTATCAGCACCTCTTAGCGCAGCTGGATCTTGACGCACTCTCTATTAACGATATTGTCCCAACCTACACTACCATTGCCATTCACTTCAACACTGCTTCACCTCTGTTTCAGAGACCCCACTACCTCGATGAGCTCATCCAGGACGCAAATCAGACTGAACCAGAAGAGGAGGTCCAGACCTTTAAGATAGAAGTAGACTACTGTGGAGAGGATCTTGCACACGTCTGCCATAAACTGAAACTCAGCAAGCAAGACTTTATCGACCTCCATGCTAATAGACCTTACACCATTGCCTTACTGGGATTCCGCCCTTACTTCCCCTACCTCCTGGGGCTGGACAACAAGCTCATACTACCACGCCGCGAGACGCCCCGAACAGAAGTCATAAAAGGTGCCGTAGCTATAGCTGCAGGACAGACAGGTATCTATAGTGAAGCCTCCCCCGGAGGCTGGCATATTGTCGGGTACACTGATTTTGACGGCTTTGAGAAGCTGCATCCGGGTGATACAATACTCATTACAGAGAAGGATAACAATGTTGATTAATTGCGATATAGGCGAACGCGGCATTGCCAACAAGACCGATGATGCACTGATGGAACATATCGACATTGCTAACATCGCCAGCAGCGGTCACGCCGGCGATACAGAGAGCATCGCCTACTATCTTGATCTTGCCGCCAAATACAATGTCAAGACAACGGCGCACCTGAGTTATAGAGACAGAGAGAACTTTGGACGCAAAGTCCTTACTATCTCTGACAGAGAACTGCTCAACGACCTGGAGTCCCAATATGACCTTATCAGCTCGCTAAAAGCAGTCAAACTACACGGTGCCCTCTACAACCAGGCAAACAGCGATGAAAGACTCGCGTTAACACTTGCCGTATGGTTTAAGACAAACGGCATCAAAGAAGTGCTTACCCAGCACAACAGCGATCTTGACAGAGCCTGTAAAAATGAGGGTATCGATGTGATCTATGAGGCCTTTTTGGACCGCCGTTACATCTTTGAGAACAATCAGCTAAAACTTGCTCCCCGCAGTCAAAAGGATGCTGTGATCCACGACATTAAAATAGCAAAAAAGCAGTATATGGACTTTCAAAAAGGGTACATTATCATCGATAAAGTTGCTCACGCACTCAGAGCTGACACACTCTGTGTCCACTCAGACTCCCCTTCAGCTTTGGAGATACTCAAGGGCATAAAGGGTGTTTAACGTTGAGAGTAACGCACTTTCCTTTGAGGTAAGAGAGTGTCAGTTCGGCCTGCAGCACCTGGGCATTTCACCTAAAGGAGCCAGTGATCAACTCTCATTTAACGTCGCTTCCATTTTGCTGGGTGAGCCTGAAGCCTTTAAATGCATAGAGATCCTCTCCAACGCAAACATCACCTTTGATCAAGAGCTGCTCTTTGTACTCACCGGCGCGTACTTTAAAGAGATGGTACTGACCAAAAACGGCATCAGTAAAAAGCTGGAACACACCAAGGTCTATGCCGCATCAGCAGGTGACACCTTATCACTTATGCATCCCTACATCGGTTTTAGACTCTATCTCTTTGCAACACCCTTAAACGATCAAAACAGAAAGCGTATCGCACTGAAACGCGGAGCATACACTGAGTGGTTTGCACCTTTACCTAAAAAGATCCGAATTATCCGAGGAGCCGAGTATCCTCTTCTGACAAAACCTTCTCAGCTTCTGAACAGCCACTGGACGGTCTCACCCTCTTCAGACCTGATGGGACTGAGACTGCAAGGTCCAAAGGTCGAAGCAAGCGAATATGACATCATCTCATCCGCCGTCACCGACGGCACTATACAGCTCACCTCAAAAGGTCCCATCATCCTGATGCGCCACCATCAGACAACTGGTGGCTATCCCCGCGTCTTTCAAGTTGCCGCAGTCGACATCGACCTGCTTGCACAGTACCCTATCGGCAGCAGTGTACAGTTTGAAGAGATAACGATGGAAGAGGCAAATGAATTACTTTTAGCAAAGGTAGAAGCAATTAAACAGTTTAAGCAAGCTTTTTTATAACAATAGAATAGACTACAAGACAGATGCTAAAAGAGCGAAAAGAGCATTATTGCACATACCCGTAATAACGCTCTTTTTCGTTATACATCTTATGATCCGCGACCTTGAGCAGGTTCTCATACGTCAAGCCGTCCTGTGGTGAGCAGGCATCACCAATACTCACTCTTGCGTCGATTACATGACCCTCGATCTCAAAACTCGTCTGCATCTGTTTTTGGATCTTTTGCGCAAGGTGATCTAACTCATCTTCTCTCTGTAAACGCTCTATGATAATAAGAAACTCATCTCCGCCAATACGCGCAACAGTATCGCCCTCTCGAACTAATGCTGTAAGCTTTTTTCCAATCTCTATCAAAAGCATATCACCTACATGGTGGCCATAAATATCATTGACCTGTTTGAACTCATTAAGATCACAAAGCAAAACACCCAACTTCTCACCTGCACGGACAGAATTGAGCAGAGCATGATTAAAACGGTCAGTTGCTAAAGAACGATTTGCCAAACCTGTCAATGCATCATGCATGGCAAGGTAGCGGTACCGCTCGACCTGTTTCCTAGATTCCGTCACATCTTCCAACATACAGAGATAATATGTTTTAGAATGGTGTTTTATACGTTGGATCTTCTCTAAAAGAAGCCGTTCAGACTGATCCTGGCATCGACTCCAGATTTCACCTTCATAAAAACCTGTTGCAGTAAGCTTTTTCCATCTCTCAGCATAAAAGAGATGATCATGACGTCCTGTCTTAAAGAGAGATGTGTTCTCACCCAAGAGCTCTTTTGAAGCATATCCAGAAAATCTGCTGAAAGCGCTGTTTACCATTACAATCACCTGGTTTTCATCCGTAACAATAGTAGGAACAGGAGAGTGCATAAAAAGCTGATCGGCAAAGGTATCGCTTGGTTTTTGCAGTGCACTAAAAAGTGTTTTGAGCAAGCGCATACCAGACCTTTAGATTTATATACCTATATTCTAGTCAATCGATGTCATATTGGTGTCACATTGCCTCAATAAAGTAAGTAAACTGGTTCTGTCCATTGACATAATCGACCTGTATCAAGATGTTGTTTCGCTTACAGATCGTATTGACCATATTCAATCCTATTCCGCTTCCGCTTCTGCTCTCGTCTTCGCGTATATGACGTTGGAAAACAGCCTCAACATCGTGAATAGCCTCACCGTAACTCCAAAACGAGAGTATAAGCTCATCATTTGAACGTTTGAGTGAAAGGGATACTATACTGTCGATTCTACTGAACTTAATCGCATTCGAGATATTGTTGTCTATAAGATATTCAGCCTCCATCGGGTTCATCATCACATAAAGATTTGGCTCTATACTGACACTGAACGCTATATCATTAGCCTCCGCAACGACCTGAAATATTGCTATACGCTTTTCAAACAGGGCTGACAGATCGATCTTCTCTGCCGGATATTCAACTTTATCGTGTTGCACCATATAGCTCAAGGTATCATACATATGTTCTATCGACACAAGTGAGGCTTCGATCTGCTGTTCAGCCTCCCTGTTTTGACTTTCAGCCATCTCTAGTGCGATCTTGATAACACTCAAAGGTGTCCTGATCTGGTGAATAGCGTTGCCGGCAAATATTTTAAACTGCTCGAACAGGACTTTATTACTGTATATCTCACGGTGCAGATCATGTAAAAGCTGATTATAGACACGTGTAATAGAGCCGACTTCATCTCGACTGTACGGCACATTGGCCAAAGACACGTTTTCATTTTCACTCATCTTTTTTTGCAGCAGAGAGAGAGGCGTAATAATCCGGTAGCGAACCAACCAGACGACTGTCAATACTAACCCGGCTAAGATCAGCCAAAGCAGCGTGACCATTATATTCATCATCATCAGTGTCTGTTGTGATGCACTCTCGTCAAATTCCATGACTAAAAGATTAATACTCTCATTGTAGTTGTTGAAACGAGAATAGAGAGGCATGACCACCCAGTGAATATACACACCATCTCTCCAAAAATATCTATCTAAGTAGTTTTTTGTCTCAAACGCTTCAGTAATATACCGGAAACGCTTTTCTCTTTCAGAGAAATCATCCGGCACATCAAGTACGATCTTTATCACCTTGTCAAAGTCTCTGATAATCTGATCGTAATCTACTACCTGTACTGACTTGTGATGATGTTCCATTGTCCACCATCGCTCCACATCAAGCGGTGCCCGTGGTGACAAAAAGACCTGAAAGGACTCGGTACTGATAAGGGTTGGAACATCTTCTTGAATGGCCAAAATAGATCGCTGCTCCAAATAGTCTCTATCAATGGTCAGACCGAGCTGAACCATATACTCTCCATCAATGGCATGCTGCACGATATAACGTCTCATATTCATATAACTACCACTGTGTAAGACAACAGAAAGATCGATCATCTCCGGGTCAACAAAGACCTCTTGTAAGACCATATGTGCTTTTGGCAACCCCTTAAAATCTAGACCAAGATCTTCTTTGTACGTCGTTGCTTCAATAATATACCGTCTGTTTATCAGAAACACATCATAAACAGATCCTTCTCGTCCTTGCATCAATTGAGCCTTCAACACCTCAAGTGACGCACCTCTGCCATTGACTTCAAAGTAAGTTTGAGCCTCTTTAAGAGCCAGATACATCTCATCTTCACGCTCTTCGTACTCATTTGCAATGCGATCGTAAAGTCCACCCATCTGTTTGGTAACAGCATAGGCACGGTTGAGGGATTCCATCTCTATCGCTTTTTCTGTCGCCTGTTTTAGAAAATAGTATCCAACCGAGGAGTATGCGACCGCAAGGATCATCCCAATACCAATAAGAAGAGACAGTAGTTGACGAATGTTCAAGTACCTCATAGTACCAACTCCAACGACACATAAAATGAACGCCCTTCTCCCGGATAACCATAACGCCATTCGTATGCTTCATCAAGCAGGTTTTTAATCCCTACTCTTGCTGTGATGTATTTTACAGGTCTGTAGTTTACCTGTAGATCAACTAAGTTATACGCCTTCAGCTTTTTCTGTTCATCTGGAACAAGGGAGTTCCATATATCTGTTGCTGAATTACTACTATATCGTGTACCAAGGTATCGGTAACTTGCATATACTTCCCATTCACTGCTGATCGTCACGGTATCTTCTATCTTGACCTGATGCTCCGGTATCAACTCCAAACGCTCACCTTCACTGTCAACAGCATGGGCATAGGCATAAGAGATACGCCATAACTGCCGACTGAAGTATGTACTCTCTGTACGAACCTCAGCGCCATAATGTTCTGCATTTTCTCTATTAATATATTCATCGTTACGCCTAATAATAATATCTTCAATATCATAGTAGTACAGCGAAAAGTCGAGAAGAGAGCTATCTCCAAACAATTTCTGATATCCCAATGAAGCTTGTAGACTTCTTTCAGGTTTTAGGTCTGGATTTGATACATTCCATGGAAAAGGAAAGAAAATAAATATCTCTTCCATTGTCGGCATACGGCTTTTTTTAGCAATGCTTCCATAAAGTGTATTCAACTCTTTTTCATAAGTTACTTT
>JAUVKK010000271.1 GCA_030596305.1 Helicobacteraceae bacterium
GAAAGGAAGGTAGTCGGTAGCTACCAGGCTCGAAGCCCTCACGAGAGCTTTTTGGTTTCGTTTTTGCGGAGACACAGCGCTTTAGCGCTGTACAGGGAAGCACTAAATTCCGAATCGTAAAAAAGGAAAGAAAGAGGGAAATAAAGTTTAATTTTAAAAATAGGTTGAGAAGACAAATATATTTGTAAATTCCGGATCAAGTCAGGAATGATGGGAAAAAAAAGTATAGAAACTTATTCTGCGTAAGCACCAATACTTGTCAAGCGGTTGTAACGCTGATCCATACGATCAGCATCACTAAGTTCACTTAGCTCATTAACGCACTTCAAGAAGTAATCAGCGATAGCATCGGCAGCACCCTCTTTGTTACGGTGAGCACCGATAAGCGGCTCATCAATAACATCATCAATAAGGTCTAAGTTTTTAAGATCTGAGCTTGTGACCTTAAGTGCTTTTGTCGCTGCTTCTACTTTTGAAGGATCATTCCAGAGAATAGCTGAACATCCCTCAGGAGAGATAACAGAAAATACAGAGTAACGCATCATCGCCAATTTATCAGCAACACCGATAGCAAGTGCTCCACCTGATCCACCCTCACCGATCACTACAGAAACGGTAGTTGTATTCAGTTGTGCAAGTTCAAGAAGGTTACGGGCAATCGCCTCTGACTGGTTGCGCTCTTCAGCACCAAGACCTGGGTATGCACCCGGAGTGTCGATAAGCATTAGCAGTGGAAGATTGAACTTCTCAGCAAGTTTGGCAACACGAAGTGCTTTACGGTAACCTTCAGGGTTTGGCATACCAAAGTTACGCTTGAGCTTGTTCTTCGTACCGCGACCTTTTTGTTCACCGATAACTACTGTACGCTGCCCACCGATATAACCCATATAACAGACAATTGCTGCATCATCAGCAAAATGGCGGTCACCATGAAGTTCTACTTTATCAGTCATCAAAAGGTTGATATAGTCAAGCGCATATGGGCGGTCAGCGTGACGTGCAAGCTGAAGTTCTTGATATGGAGAGAGGTTTTTGTAAGTCTTAGCTACCTCTTTTTCAAGATCAGCCTGAAGGATCTCTGCGGCATGTTTGTCATGACGAACTTCTGCAGAGATAATGTCTTCTTGGATCTGTTTGATCTTCTGTTCAAAATCGAGATAAGTAGCCAAAACTAAAGTCCTTGCTTATATCTTTTTGAAGATGACAACACCGTTAGTGCCGCCAAAACCAAAAGAGTTACTCATAACACAGTTAAGCTCAGCTTTACGTGCCTCATTAGGTACGATGTCAAGATCACAGTTCTCATCCGGTGTCGCATGGTTGATCGTTGGAGGGATGATCCCGTCTCGCATTGCCATGATAGAGATAATCGCTTCAAGACCACCGGCAGCACCAAGACAGTGACCAGTTTGACCCTTAGTAGAAGAGACTGGAGGACAGTTCTCTTTACCGCCAAACAGCTCTTTAAGTGCTGCTGTCTCATTTTTGTCATTAACCGGAGTTGATGTGCCGTGAGCATTGACATAATCAATTTTAGGATCACCAGCCATTTTGAATGCAGCTTTCATAGCACGAAGCGGACCATCAAGGCTTGGTGTTGTAATATGGTTCGCGTCACCGCTCTCACCAAAGCCAATAAGTTCAGCATAGATGTTCGCACCACGAGCAACAGCTGCATCATACTCTTCAAGAACAAGTGCACCTGCGCCCTCACCCATAACAAAACCGTTACGCTCTGCATCAAATGGACGAGAAGCGATACTTGCATCTTCAGTAGTAGAAAGTGCTTTCATCGAAGCAAATCCACCAATACCAACACCTGTGATCGCTGACTCTGCCGCAACAACCAACATACGCTCAGCACCATTACACATAATAGTCTTAGCCGCTTCAGAGATAGCGTGTGTACCTGCTGCACATGCTGTTACTGCTGAAAGATTAGGGCCTTTAAGGTTGTGATCGATC
>JAUVKK010000116.1 GCA_030596305.1 Helicobacteraceae bacterium
ATGTCCTTATGTGACCAAGCCGCAGCAGATCTGTGAAGAGATGAGTGAAGCGGGTTATGACATCGTCATCTTCGGTGATGAAAAGCACCCTGAGATCAAGGGTGTAAAAAGCTACGCAACACATGGTGCACATGTTGTCACTTGTGTTGAGGAACTTAAGCCGCTTCATCTTAAAGAGAGAATAGCAGTAGTTGCACAGACTACACGTAAAGCCGAAGACTATCTTGAGATCTGTAACTATCTTATCCCCCGTCATAAAGAGGTTCGTGTTTTCAACACGATTTGTAATGCGACCTTTGAAAACCAGGACGCGGTACGGAAACTTGCCAAAGAGGCTGATGTTATGATCATCATCGGTGGGATGAACTCATCGAATACGAAACAGCTGCAAAGTATTGCACTTGAAGACCTGAATAAAGACTCTTACCATATAGAAGGTGCTGACGATCTGGATGCTTCTTGGTTTAATGGTAAAAAGCTTTGTGGTATCAGTGCTGGTGCTTCTACCCCTGACTGGATTATTCAAGAGGTCATCGATGGTATTCAGAAAATGACTAAAAAGTAGTCTCTTCTTACCACTTTTTAGTACTTTGATACTTTACTTCTCTATTTAAATTAGTTGACTTCACTTTTTCCTTTTTTACGACTCGGCATTTAGTGCCTCCCTGCATTGTGCTTTAGCACTTTATCTCCGCAAAAAACGAAACCAAAAAGTCTCGTGACGGCTTCGATCCCGATAGCTATCGGGTACCTTCCTTCCACTCGTTCACTCCCTAAAAGTCCCTAACTCGCTACTCTCAGACAAAGTGACTTTTTTAACGGTCACTCTCTCCTTGCAGTCAGCTCTGTAGATGCCACGAAAAAAGAGCAAGTGGTAACACATTGATTTGAATGTAAAAGCTTACGCTTTTGACTTAGTTTGAGTATTGTCGACAAATTACTACGTCTTGGTGCGGTGTTTAAAGCCGGAGGGATTTCGTGACTCAAGTAATATGATACTTTTGATTGTAACTATACCCGTCATAGCTCTTCTTCTTTTTCGTTAGGTTTTCTTCTTGAGCTAGCAAGAAGAAAAAGTGACATTCTAGTGATATGAAGTAATTAAAAAAGCCAGATAGTCAAGTAACTTTCAATATATCAATAATGTAACTACATCATGAATTCAGTTAATCATATTATACAAAGCAGATGTCATAAATAAATATGTCATTAATCTCAATAAATATAGAGAATAAGCATGATTAAGTCTAAAATCCTACAAACATAAATCATTTTCCAATTTTGGCCAAATTTGACTTCCAATATTAAGTAACCCTTAGCTATAATTACGAAATTTTATTACGTTACAAGGGAAACTGTATGGCTGAAGAGCTTTTAGAAGAAGAAAATTTTGCGGCAATGTTTGAGGCGTCTGAAAAGGCACAAGAGTCTACAAACCGTATTGTTGAAGGCGAAATTGTTGAATTACAAATCGAAGATGAGCGCGCACTAGTAGGCGTTGGTGAGAAGTTAGAGGGAATCCTTCCTTTAGATGAGATCCGTGGTGAAGATGGTGAGCTTACACATGCAGTAGGCGACAGCATTACTGTTATGGTAACGGGTTACTATAATGAGCGTCCGAAGATCTCTCACAGAAAAGTGCTTGAACAAGCAAAAACTGTTGAGTACATCAATGCAAACAAAGATGATTACGAAGATATCGTAATCGAAGGTATTATCACGAACAAAAATCGTGGTGGTTATGTCATCGAGATGGATTCAGTTAAGTTCTTTATGCCACGTTCACTTGCAGCATTCAAAGACAGCGATGAAGTTGTTGGCCGTAAGGTTAAAGCGCAGATCATCAAACTTGATCCGGAAGATACTTCTATCGTTGTATCTCGTCGTAAACTTTTCAACGAAGAGCGCAAGAAGAAGAAAGAAGTTATCGATAAATTGATGGCTGAAGACACTCTTGTTGAAGGTACTATCAAGAAGATCACTTCTTACGGTATGTTCGTTGATGTTGGCGGTGTTGATGGTCTTGTTCACTACAACGAGATCTCTTACAAAGGGCCTGTGAACCCATCAAAACTTTACAAAGAGGGCGAAACAGTTACTGTTAAAGCTATCTCTTACGATAAAGACAAACGTCACCTTTCACTTTCTATCAAAGCATGTATGGATGATCCATGGGCTGAAGTAGAGTCTGAGCTTGATGAAGGTGATACAATCACAGTTACAGTAAGCAACATCGAGTCTTACGGGGTATTTGTTGACCTTGGTAATGACATCGAAGGTTTCTTGCATATCTCTGAGATCACTTGGGACAAAAACATCAAAAATCCTAATGACTACCTAACAGTAGGCGAAGAGATCGATGTTGAAGTTATTGAGATCAACTCTGATACACATAAACTTCGTGTTTCACTGAAGCGTCTTCTTCCAAAACCATTTGATGAGTTTGTTAAGAAGCGTAAAGAGGGTGAGGTTACTACAGGTGTTATTACATCGCTTACTGACTTTGGTGCTTTTGTTAAGATCGATGGTGTTGAAGGTCTTCTTCATAACCAAGATGTATCTTGGGAAAAAGGCGCTAAAGCTAAAGATATATTCAAAAAAGGTGACGAGGTTGAAGTTAAGATCGCACGTATTAACCGTGACGATCAGAAGATCTCTCTTAACCACAAATGTCTTCAAGACAGCCCGATCGATAAGTTCGCAACGAACCATAGCCGTAACGAAGTTATCACTGGTACGATCCGTGATATCAAAGATTTCGGTGTATTCGTTTCACTTGAGGATGGTGTTGATGCACTTATCCGTGACGAAGACCTTGAGCCACTTGTAAAAGAGGAGCTAGAAGCAGGTCAAGAGATCGAAGCAGTAATTGCTGTTATCGATACACAACGTGACCGTATTCGTCTTTCTGTTAAGCAACTTTCTCGTGTTAATGACGCGAAGATCATTGCAGACCTGAACAGCGAAGATACAGGTAACACACTTGGTGATCTTCTTAAAGACAAACTTAAATAAGCAATTCCCTTGCAAAACTAATGTAAGTAGTAGCCTTTTTGGTTACTCTTGCATTTTTACTTCCAATTTTGACTTGAATCTATTGTCAAATACATTGACGTCAAAATTAACACATTTTTTACAGGATATTAACGATGGAACAATATAAAGTAGTAGTTTGTGACCACATCCATGAAGCAGGTTTGGATATGCTTCAAAATGACCCTCAAATTGATTATGTCTTTGCTGCTGACATTGACAAAACAACTCTTTTAGACGTTATTGCTGACGCAGATGTCGCTATTACACGTAGTTCTACGGATGTAGATGCTAAGTTTATTGCTGCTGCTAAAAATATGAAAGCGATCGTTCGCGCTGGTGTTGGTGTGGACAATGTAGATATCGATGGCTGTTCTAAAGAGGGTATCATCGTTATGAACGTGCCAACTGCTAACACAATCGCAGCAGTTGAGCTGACGATGACGCACATGCTTTCATGTATGCGTATGTTTCCGTACTCACATGACCACCTTAAAAACCAGCGTGTCTGGAAACGTGAGAAGTGGTATGGTCATGAATTAAAAGGCAAAAAACTTGGTGTTATCGGTTTTGGTAACATCGGCAGCCGTGTCAGTATTCGTGCTAAAGCATTTGAGATGGACGTCATTGCGTTTGATCCATACATCAATGCTTCTAAGGTAACTGACCTTGGTATGACATATACTGAGAACTTTGAAGACATTTTGGCATGTGACATCATCACGATCCACACGCCGAAAAACCAAGAGACGCTTGATATCATCGATACAGCTGAGATTGCTAAGATGAAAGATGGTGTTGTCCTTATTAACTGTGCACGCGGTGGTCTTTACAATGAAGACGCACTGTATGATGGTCTTAAGTCTGGCAAGGTCCGTTTTGCAGGTATCGACGTATTTATTAAAGAGCCGGCAACAGATCACCCTCTGTTAGAGCTTGACAACATCGTTGTCTCTCCACACCTAGGCGCGAATACATTCGAATCTCAGTACAACATCGGTACACAGGCTGCACAACAAGCGGCTGAAGCAGCAAAAGGGATCGCTTTCCCTCACGCATTCAATCTGCCGATCGACGAGAGCAAAATACCTCCATTTGTAAAACCATTTTTAGAGATGGGTCAAAAGGTCGGTTTCCTTGCGTCACAGATCAACAAAGCACCAATTGTCTCTATCAAAGTAAGCGGCGGCGGTGAGATCGCTGAGTACCTTGAGTCTCTTGCTACATTTGCAACAGTTGGTGCTATGGCTGAAAATACAGGTGACACTGTGAACTATGTGAATGCAGATTTCATCGCAGAAGAGCGTGGTATTAAAGTAGAAGTTGAAGACACTAA
>JAUVKK010000142.1 GCA_030596305.1 Helicobacteraceae bacterium
TTTCAAGAAGAGCGTCGTGAAGCACTTACCTTTTTATATGTCACACATGACCCGGCTACCTACAACCGTGCGGTAGATGTTACAAAAGCAAAACTTGCACAGCTTCAAGGTGTGATGCAACACTGCAGCTATGAAAAGAAACAGAACATTATCCGTCAAAGTCTGGAAAATTTTCCAGCGGTACGAGATGACCTTCTTTCACAAAAGCTCAGCGGTACAGAGGTTGTTCGCTACTACACAGATGGTGTGATCAAACATCTGATCGATATTATTGCTTCTATTACACAAAAGAACAGTACCAATGGTTTTGTCTCTTACGAAGATATGATCAATGCCGTTGAATACAGTGCATTAGAGGCTGACTTGACAATGGCCGTGATGGGAGAAGACTCACTCAGCTCAGATATATATGAAGTGATCTTACTGCAGAGTGGTAAAGCACAGAGTGAGCTGGATAGTTTTAAACGTACTGCTGATACTTCTACTCTACAAAAGCTGTATGCGATCTATCGAACTGGTGATTTTGTAGAGATGAACATTCAAAAAGAGAACTTTAGAAATCATCTATTTAAAATTGAAGGTGATGCTTTTGACTTTAGTACTTGGAGCAGTGCAAGCAAGAGCTACATCCAAAACCTCCGACTGATCTCAGACTTGGAGTTTGAACAGCTCTCTTTAGCGTTGTCCTCTCAGACGGAACATTACCTCTCCAGAGTCTATAAAGACTTGGTAATGTTGATAGTACCTATTATGATTGTTGGTCTGATCGCTTACTTTATCTTTCTGGATATCAATATTGCTCTTCGCACTATGTTGGACTTTCTAAGCGGCCGCCGCTCTGATGCAACAAAAAAAGATCGTCTTCTTCTTCTTAAGTCGCCAAGTGAACTGGGGAAGGTCTATCGTAAACTCTTTGCTTTTAATACTAAGATCAACAAACAGATCAAGATCATTCGTCAAAACTATGAATTGGATGCCTTAACAGGACTTCCAAACCGTGCCAAGTTGTTAAACGTGTTAGAAGAGGCGCTTGATAATAAAAAGAGATTCAGTCTACTCTACATCGATATCTATAACTTCTCACTTATCAATGACTCTTTTGGTCAGTCTGTCGGAGATATCTACTTGCAAGAGGCAGCCGCTGTTCTGAAAGGTCTTGTTCAAGAGATCGCTGTTGAACCAATGATGAAACTACAGGTCTATCGTATGGGGTCAGATGAGTTTGTGATCGTTTGCGGAAACCAGGAGTATATTGCGCGTGTTATTGAAGCCTTGAGTGATACCTATTTAGTACAATACAACGGTGTAGAGATGCCGCTGACCTTTAACTTTGGTATGACCAAGAGCAGTGACACTTCTACGCGAAGCTCAATCTTGACCGAGGCAGAGCTGGCAGTAAAAGATGCTGTCTCCAACCAACAGCGTTACAGTGTCTATAGCGGTGATGACTCTTATAAGGTTCAGTACCAGATGAATCTAGAGTGGGTTAAACGTATTAGAAATGCCTTTGAGCAGAACCTGTTTGAAGCACATTTTCAGCCTATTGTCTCGACAAAAGATGAGAAGTGTGAAAAGTTTGAAGTCTTGATACGTCTGCGTGAAGAGGAGGGCTCTGAGGTTATCTCACCTTTTGAGTTTTTACCTGTTTTACAAAAGATGGGCTTGGAAAAACGTCTGACTAAAGTGATCATCGATCAAAGTTTTGAGCTGATGTTCCGTTGTGAGAAAGATATCTCTATCAATATGACACGTGATGATTTGGATGAGGATATGCTGTGGTATTTAGAGCGAAGCCTGCAGCATCATGGCATCAAAGCCTCTAGTGTCTCGATCGAGCTAGTGGAGACAGAAGAGCTACTTCAAGAGCAGTATATTAAGATCATTCAAGATATGAAAGCATTGGGCTTTAAGATATCGATCGATGATTTTGGTACGGGGTATTCAAACTTTGCCTATTTGACACAGATACGACCTGACTTTCTTAAGATCGACGGTTCGTTGGTTAAAGATATTGATGTTAATGTTGAAAATCGTAAGATTGTTAAAGGGATCGTAGATCTTGCTCGTTCTCTCGATATTACCTTGATCGCTGAATATGTTAGTACACCTGAAATATATGCTATTATTAAAGAATTAGGTATAGATTACGCACAGGGCTACCATTTTGGCAAGGCTGAAAGTTGTGACGTGATTGAAGAAAAAGGAAAAAAATGAGACATTTTTTAACACTTAAAGATTACACCAAAGAGGAGATCTTAGAGATCATTGATTTGGGTTTAACCATTAAAAAAGAGCTTAAAAGCGGTGAACGAAAACCTTATCTCTCAAACAAAACGCTTGCTATGATCTTTGAGAAGAGTTCAACACGGACACGTGTCAGTTTTGAAGCGGGCATGTTCCAACTGGGTGGTCACGGTCTCTTTTTGTCTAACCGTGACATACACCTGGGACGCGGTGAACCGGTTAAAGATACAGCCCGTGTTATTTCATCGATGTGTGACATGGTGATGATCCGTACCTTTGCACACTCTATGTTGGAGGAGTTCGCTGAATACTCTCAAGTACCGGTTATCAATGGATTGACAGACTCCTATCATCCTGTGCAGCTTCTGGCTGATTATATGACGATGGTTGAAAACAACAAAAGTGACAACATTGTGGCAGCATATATCGGTGATGGCAATAATATGACACACTCATGGATGATGTTGGCGGCCAAGCTTGGGTTTGAGCTTCGTATCGCAACACCGCACGCTTATGAAGTAGATGCTGATGTCAGAGCAGAAGCTGAGGCTATTGCCAAAGAGAGCGGGGCAAAACTGATCTTTACAAATTCTCCGCATGAGGCTGTTGCAGGTGCAACAGTGGTGACAACAGATACATGGGCATCGATGGGGCAAGAGGATGAAAAAGAGGAACGTATTACGGCCTTTGGCGGTTTTATCGTGGATGAAGCGCTGATGGCAGAAGCAGACAGCAACGCGATCTTTTTACACTGTCTTCCGGCATACCGCGGTCAAGAGGTCAGTGAAGGGGTGCTTGAAGGTACTCAGAGTGTTGTTTTTGAAGAGGCTGAAAACCGTCTGCATGCGCAGAAAGGTCTAATGGTCTGGTTGGATCAACAGCGTTAGATACCCACACTCAACTTTTTTAAGCGGGGATTTTTTTGACGCGGTTATCCGCGCATCTGCATTGTGATTAAAAAGTCTTCACCCTCTTGTCTTACGCCAAATTGATGTTTACCACAGAGATCATCGTTCATCTTACGAGCGAGTTCACTCGCTTCGATCAATGCGTCATCTTTATCTGTAAAGCTCGACTCCATCGCCATGTTTTCGCGACGGATACAACCACACTCTCTTTCTATAATAACTTTGTACATATATATTCCTATTGATGATTTTGACGAAGTATAGTAAAGGAGATTTAAGAGGAGATAAGGAGCTTAGACTCCTTAAAGAGGTTAAGTTTTAGAAGCTAATCAGTATTGGATTCCGGTAGCTTGACGTACTTTTTCGATAATCGGCATTGCAATATTGCGTGCCTTTGAAGCACCAAAAGCGAGGATCTCACGCACTTCATCCTGGTTGTTTTCAAAGTATTCACGCTTGTCACGATATGGACGGAAATACTCCCAAATAACATCATGCAAGTGAAGTTTGAAGTGTCCATGGCCTTCTCCACCTCTCTCATAACGTGCTTGCAGGTCTAAAGATTCATCCTCATTTAAAAAGAGTTTGGCGATGTTATAGACATTACACTCTTGCCACTCTTTAGGATCTTC
>JAUVKK010000127.1 GCA_030596305.1 Helicobacteraceae bacterium
TGATGTTTTTAGGTTTTTTATTTTCCCAGCTCAGATACGAGCTTTTGAGGTGCTTGCCGTTTTGAGTGATCTCATGGATGATGGTGTGGACATGGTCTTCGTTTGATTGACATAGTTCCGTGCTCATATCGCACTCAAAGACAAAGTGGGTAGGGGTACTTTTTTCAAGATTGGCGATGAACTCGGGTTGGTTTTGCTTAACACAGTAGTGTGTCGCCTTGAGCGTTGTGCAGGCGATATCTTTACAGTGGTACATCGTAACCATCTGTTTGGCGGTGTTGGGCAGTAAGTCTTCTTGGATCGTTGTTTCACGGCCGATCAATTTAAAAGAGATCCCCGGTTTATCTGTTCCAACAATTGGCAAAACGGCTTTATGTTTGTATGAGTCTGTTCCCAACTGTTTGTCAGCAGGCGAGAGAACCCATTCTCCCCTAAATGACTCATCCATCCAGTCAAACAGATCCCAGCCTTCAATCTCTTCTTCGGCATAAGCGGTAGTACTCAATAGTAGTACTGCAACGAGTAGAAATATGGTTTTTTTGATCATGAATTGCCTTTTAGTGATTTTTTTTAGATATTACAAGATAAATTATTTAACACCTATTATAATCTTTTTTATACAAGTATGAGATGCCAACAGGAATAATTAGATATATTTTATCTGTTACTTGATTAAAGGAATGATTTGAAAATATTGATACTTTTTGTTCTGTTTTTTGGTGAACTTTTTGCGATGGATTCAGTAAATGGCATAAATGATACAGATGTGTTTCCTATTGCGACGATACTCAAAATAGAAGGCAAAGCGAAAATCCTGCCCGCTTCAAGTATACGGAAACATACGGCGATCATAGGTGAAGGTCTTTTGGATGGGGATAAACTCATCGCTTATGCCAACACCAAAGTGTTGGTCACACTGCTTGACAGCTCGAAGGTCATCTTAAATGAAAATGCAGAACTTCTCTTTAGCAGTAACACGCACCTCAGACAAGAACGTGGAGAGGTCTATTACCAAATTACAAAGCGCAGTAAGAGCAATGGTCTGAAGGTTGAGACACCTTTTTCGATCATAGGGATCAAAGGGACAGAGTTTATTGTCAACTTTGAGGGTGATGGTCAGATCGCACTTAATGAAGGTCTAGTCGGGATCTCATCACCGGGTACAGCATTTGAGTTGTATCAAGCAAAAGTGTTAAGTGACTTTGAGAAGTACCAGAGAGAACAAGATGAAGCGTTTGAGGCCTATAAACGTGAAACAGAGGAAGAGATGGCTGCTTACGTTCAAAGCTTTGATCTTCAATCCAACAAAATGCTGCGCTTTTCCTCCTCTCAAAACTGTAAAGAAGATTGTGAAAAACAGGTTGTTGAAGACGCGTTTAGCAAAGAGATCATTGCCAGTTTTAAAACATACCAAGAGATATTGGGTAACTAGTAGTTGAAACACTCTAAAAACTATGTGCTGACAATGTTTGTGATGGCACTGCTTTTTGTAGGTGCCTATAAGGCAGAACTTGAACCGCTTCACAGTTTTTCGCTCCGTTTTAATGATGTCAATTTTGCGTTGCAGAGTAAAAAAGCGTCTGAGGATGTTGTTTTTATTGCTATTGATGAAGAGAGTGTCAATAGGTTTGGCAGATGGCCATGGAACAGAGAGATCCTGGCAACAGCAGTTGACAACCTTAGTAGTGACACGCTGCTTGTCTTTGATATGGTCTTTTCAGAGCCGACACCAGACGATAATAGACTCGCCCGCAGTATTGAAGAACAAGATAACAGTCTCTGCGGTTTTTTCCTGCGACACAGAGCAACTGAGGCACTTTCACCAGAGCAGAGTGACCTTATAAGTGACTCTTCACTGGCGCGTCTTAGCTCGGAACTAGATACTAAAAAACTGTTTGTAGAGGGCAATGAAGCAGAGGTCAATGTAGAGACAATTCTCTCTTCATGCTCACTCTCTGCAACGTTTTCTACACTCCGTGACAGTGACCAACTTTTGAGAAAATACCCGGTTGCTTTTACCTTCAACGGTGAGATCGTCCCATCCATAGGAACACAGGCTGTTCGCATGATTCTAAACCAGGACATTACGTATAGTGGTGACAGATCGTACAAGCTGGCTGAGCACCTGATCACAACTGACGAGAGGGGTTTTAGCCGTATTAACTACTATCCGCTAGAGAGTTATAAACAACACTCATTTACAGAGCTGTATGACGGTACACTTACAAAAGAGTCTTTGAACAATAAAATCGTGATCTTGGGACTGAGCGAAACAGGACTTGGTGACATTCGTGTTACACCTATAGGGCCAATCCCTGGTGCGCTTGTCCATTACACTTTTATCTCCAATGTCCTCAATGATGAATTATTACATATCAATATGATTATGAGCGCTGTCTCTATACTCTTCTTTCTTCTTTTGCCGCTTATCTGGATGATCATCAAAAGTATCTACCGACGAGCGCTTGTTTATATAGCAGCTTATATACTCTTTTTTATCAGTACAAAGCTTGTATATATCTATCTTAACCTCTATTTGGATGCCTTTTACCCACTGTTGGCACTGCTTCTCTCCGCGATAGTCAGTGAAAGTCTTCTCTACAAAAGACAGGAGAGGCAGATGGGCTTTGTTAAAAGTGCCTTCTCATCATATCTATCACCACTCCTGCTTGATAAACTGATGAATGATCCTGAACGTCTGAAGCTTGGCGGTGAGAAAAAAGAGCTGACCATCTTTTTTAGTGATATTCGCTCATTTACGTCGATTTCGGAGAAAATGGATGCGCAAAAGCTGACACACTACCTGAATCGCTATTTTACACCTATGAGTGACATTGTGACTAAACACAACGGAATGATCGACAAATACATTGGTGACGCTCTTATGGCCTTCTATAATGCTCCTGTAGATGTAAAAGAGCATGCTGCTGATGCCTGTCGAAGTTCACTGGAGATGATGCATGCTCTTAAAACACTTAATAGAGAGCTAGTTAAAGATAATCTACCACCGATAGAGATAGGTATAGGTCTAAACACTGCAGAGGTTGTTGTTGGTAATATGGGCTCACAAAAACGTTTTAACTATACGGTCATTGGCGATGGTGTCAATCTTGCTTCAAGAGTAGAGGGGTTAAATAAGCTCTTTGGCACGAAGATCCTTATCACCGAGCAGACCAAACTACAGATCGGTAACACCTTCCTTACCCGTCCACTCGAAAAGTTTAAGGTCAAAGGTAAAGACGAAGAGGTGATGTTGTATGAACTTCTGGAAGATACGCAAGACAATCGTCTGATGGTTGAGGCGTTTGTAGTGGCATTGGAACTGTATTATCAAGAGAAGTATGAAGAGGCTTTACAACGTTTTAGTGATCTGTTGAGTAGTGACTATGTAAGCCACTACTTTATAGAAAAGATAAAACAGCTGCTTTAAAAGAGAAAACTCTCTTTCATAAACTGCTCAATATCGTGTAGGTCGTATTGCGCATGGGTAAAGTGGTTGTTGGCGAGGACACCTTGGCCTAGGAGCATGTCAGCACCATCTTTGGTGGTGATGTTCATTGCTTTGGAGAGTTTTAGAAACGGGGTCTCTTTGCCGTAGATGGCATCGGCAGTGAATGAACACTTCTCCATAAGTAGTTTTAGTGTGCCTTCAGGGGCAGGGAGGTTGTCATCTTCCAATCCTGCAGAGGTGGTGTTGACGATAAGATCATAGGCTTCTACCTCTATGGAGTCCCATGTCTCTATTTTAAACCCAAGCTCTTTAAACTCTTCAAGACGGCCAGCTGAACGGTTCATGACGGTGACATCCATACCTTCATCTTTGAAGCGGGTAGAGAGCGCCTTGGAGGTACCGCCTGCACCTAAGACCAAGATAGAGTTGATCTCACCAAAAGGCTCAATAGCGTAGATAAAGCCGTCAGCATCAGTGTTATAACCTATAAGTTTGCCATCTTCACAGACAATAGTGTTGACAACGCCTACCTTCTTCGCAAAACCGCGTATCTCGTCACATGCACTAAAGGCTGCTTCTTTGTGCGGA
>JAUVKK010000067.1 GCA_030596305.1 Helicobacteraceae bacterium
ACTTTTGCCGAGATACCAGGGTATCCGTCAGAAGTAACGATAAAGTTATCCATCTCACGCGCTGCTTTGATCCAGTGTGTAGCTGATGCAGAATCCTGGTAAGGATTACAAACATTTACCCATGCAAACTTGATCAGACCATCTTCGATGTCACGGTGGATCTTCATGATGTGCTGTTTACCAACACCATTCAGAGTACCCGCTGGAATGTTCCATTTTTTCTCAGTGATCGCACGGTGTTTAGGGTTTTTAACCATCATATCCGCAGGAAGACGGTGTGTAAACGTACCAACTTCACGAGCAGTACCACAAGCAGACGGCTGTCCCGTTAGTGAGAACGCACCATTACCCGGCTTAGCTTGTTTGTTAAGAAGGAAGTGAACATTGTATGACAAAGTATTATCCCAAGTACCACGTGTATGTTGATTCATACCCATAGTCCAGAAAGAGACAACCTTACGGCCTTTTTCAATGTAAAGTGCTGCAAGAGCCTGAAGTTTCTTTTTGAAATCTTCGATGCTCTCGTCCGGATCACCTTTAACTGTCTTAGCAGTGTAGTCCAGTGTATATGGAGCTAGAGATTTTTTGTACTCTTCGAAAGAGATCTCCCAGTGACCAAGCGTACCAGCAGTATGCTTCATTGTGTCACCCGCTTTATAACCAAATGGCTCTAGCGCTGGACCCTCTTTTTCAGAGACGATTGTCGTCATCTCTTTGTTCATGATCTCCATCTCTTTAGCAGTGTACTTACCGGCACTTCCGTCAGCATTGACTGGAGTGATCGATTTTTCACCTGCTCTACGCATACCGTAACCAATGTTTACAGGACCAGCAGCAAAGATGATGTGTTTCTTAACGAAGTCCCAGTCGATTGACTCAGGGCTGTTATAAACGATCTCACGTGCAACGTAGTTCCACAGTGCAAGGTCAGTGTTTGGTGAGAAGATGATCTCAATATCAGCAAGATCCGATGTACGGTGTGTATAAGTCTGAATAGAGACAACTTTTACACGATCCGGATCAGAAAGTTTTCTGTCAGTTACACGAGACCAAAGGATCGGGTGCATCTCTGCCATGTTTGAACCCCAAGCTACAACTGTGTCTGTAAGCTCGATGTCATCATAACAACCAGAAGGCTCATCAATACCGAATGTCTGGTAGAAACCGACAACAGCAGATGCCATACAGTGACGAGCATTTGGGTCGATCGCGTTTGAACGGAATCCACCTTTCATCATCTTCTGAGCAGCATAACCTTCCATAACAGTGTATTGACCAGATGCAAATATACCTACAGCTTCCGGACCACCAGACTTAAGTGCTTTTTTCGTATGGAATTCCATCTCGTCAAATGCACGTTCCCAAGATACTGGTGCGAATTTACCATGCTTGTCAAATTCACCTTTAGAGTTAACACGTAGCAATGGCTTAGTCAGACGGTCAGCACCGTACATGATCTTCGCATTGAAGTAACCCTTGATACAGTTAAGACCACGGTTAACAGGTGCTGCCGGGTCCCCTTTAACTGCTACGATCTTACCGTTTTTAGTCGCCATCATAATACCACAACCGGTACCACAGAAACGACATGCCGCCTTATCCCAGCGCCAATCGCTTGTTGCTGCCTCAGCTTTCGCCTGAGCAGCAGTTGGGACTGCCATTCCAATCGCACTAGCAGCTGACGCTGCCGCTGCTGACTTCAGAAAGTCTCTTCTTTCCATTGCCATGTGAACTCCTTAAATTTAGTTAAAATTGAAAAATTACAATTTCCAATACAGATAATATTACCACTTCGTTGCTAATCGGGCTTTGATGTATGTCAAGTTTGGGGTGTTTGGGATCAATAATTTAACTAAGTGTTATATTTTGAAACTATGAAAACTATAAATAATTCGGATAGTTTTTGTCTTGTTTTCCCTCAAGTTAGTAATAAAAAATATCACAGCACTTTCTTCTGATGATTCAACTTATCCTTAGTTCGAAGATTCTTCAATTTTCACAAGAGAAACTTGGTCTAAATGTCTGGTTCCCTCTACATTTAAACTGTGATTGTCCGAACTTTTTCTCTCTGTCGCGTCAGAGAGATAGTTTTCGAGAAAAAGAGAGAGACGCTGTTCATTAGACGTTGATACTTCACCTCTAAAGCAGTCACTCCATTGTTTTTTAAACTGATACGGCTCACACACTATCTGCTGAGAGTTTGTTCAAATAGGGATGGAAGCGCTAGCTTTCACTTTAAATAGATGCGTCACCGCTTGGCTTTCATCGTGGCATCTACAGAGTTGAACGTAGGGAGAGAAGGAGCGTTAAGAACACGGCTTTGTTTGAGCATAGCGAGTTAGTCGTTTTTAGTGACGGAATGAGTGGAGCGAAAGTAGTCGGTAGCCACCGACCTCGAAGCCGTCACGAGAGCTTTTTTGGTTTCGTTTTTTTGCGGATAAAAAAAGGAAAGAGAAGTCGATAAGGTTTATGATCTGATATATTTGCTAATAGTTTTAAGTAAAAATATTAATGAAGTAAAAAGTAGTTTTGAAAGTTAGAAAAAGAAGGTGTCAAGAGAGAAGATCTCTCTTGACTAGTGGAAGAGCTACTAGTGTAGGTCTTTCCAGATCTCACGTTTCCAAAGATACGCGAAGATCGCAAAAATAAGTGAGAAGATCATTACGTACATTCCGATACGGTCACGATCTCCATTTGCTTTAGATGGATCACCAATCTCTTCAAGGTAAGTAAGCACTTTATCAGCACCATCAGCTGTAACACCAACACGTGGCATAGCAGTTCCAGCTAAGTGAACTTGAGGGTCTTCGATGAACGTTGACAAGAAGTGGTGATTACGAGAACGTGTGTACATTGACAAGTCTGGTGGTAATTTACCCATATACTTTTTCAATGAATCCTGGTAATCAAGCACTCTAGCTTCGTAACGAAGTGCATCTTTTTTGTACTTAAAGTTAGGTGTTTCACCCATCTGAGTCCAGTTAGCATACTTCATCGCGTGACAACGTCCACAAGCATTTTCAAATGCCATTTTAGACGTTACTTCACTTGGCTTAACAGCGATAGACTGAAGGTAAGCAACCATGTCAGCTACCTCTTGATCCATGTCTCCGCCAGCACCATAGAAAGGTACCATTGGGTGCATTGCGCCGCTAGCAGGGTCAAACTTGTGTTCTACCTTAAGTGCGTGCGCAGGGTTTTTGATAAGATCAGTTAAGAACTTAGCATCATAAATCGCACCCGCGTTACTTAGATCTGGTGGGTTAACACCATACGATGCTGCAGCCATATCCGGCTCCATCATCGCAGGTACACCGTCAGCTTCGATCGAGTGACAGCCTGAACATGCGCCAGCGCCCATTACTAGGTCTTTACCAGCGGTTGCATCGCCCTGCTTAGTAACAGCAGGAAGGTCTGCATACTGAAACTGATGAGAATCAACATGTTTGTGCATCTGACCGTGAGCGAACGGCTCAACCAACCAGTATGTCAGTACAGAGAAAAATACAACTACGCCTAATACAATAAATTCTTTCATTATTTTACTCCCTTACACTTTTTTTTCGAACATTGTAACGAATGGCAATGCCAACCACTGACCAATGAATAGTAGAGCTGACACTAGGCCGATAGTATTGTTAATACCTTCTGGTGGTAATTTACCCATTGTTGTTAAGACAATCATATTAGCCAGCATGATCCAGAACCAGTACTTAAACAGACCACGACGGCTTGCAGGAACTGCGTTCGGACTTCTGTCTAACCATGGAAGAAGAACAAAGATAACCTGTGCAAATGCAAACGCAAGTAGACCGATATCTTTAGAGAATGGACGCAAGATCTCGTAAGACCATAGGAAGTACCACTCAGGATAGATGTGTGCTGGTGTCTTAAGTCCATCTGCCGGATCGAAGTTAACTGGATCCATCGCAAACGAGTAGTTCCAGAACGTCAGGTAGAAGAAGAAGATCAGGTAAACAGCAACAACGAACATATCTTTAGACATGAAGTCATTAGCAAATGCGATAACTTTAGATGCCGCTTTATTTCCAGACTTGTACTTCTCAGCTTCAACTTCATAATCAAGTTCTTCACCATTTTGGTTGTTAACGTGTGGAATACGCAGAGCACCAAAGTGAATACCGATCAACGCTAAGATCGCAACAGGGATCAATAATACGTGAAGCATAAAGAAACGTGTCAAGAATGCTTGACCAGGAACGTAGTCACCACGGATCCACTCAACAACACCATTCATCTCTAAAGAACCCATACTAAATAGGTTGGTAATAACCATACCTGCCCAGTAAGACATCTGACCCCATGGAAGCATGTAACCAGAGAACGCCTCAGCAGAGAACGCTACAAAAAGAAGCATACCGGATACCCAGATGATCTCACGGCCTTTTTTGTATGAACCGTAGTAGATACCTGTGAACATGTGGATGTAGATGATCAAGAAGACCACTGACGCTGCTACTGCATGAACGTGACGCCATAGCCAACCGAAACCAACTTCTTGCATGATCGTGTAGTTTACACTGTCAAATGCTGTGTCAACGTTTGGTTGGTAGTACATTAAAAGGAAAATTCCTGAAACTAATAAGATACCAAAAGTAATTGCAAGAACCATACCCATTGCCCATAGGAAGTTAATGTCTTTTGGAATCCAGTACTCTTTGGCAAGAACGCGTTCTAGTGTTTTTGTTGCTAAACGCTGATCGAACCATTCGCCGATGCTATTTGCTTTTTCAAAATGTGCCATCTATGCTGTTCCTTTCTAGGCTGTTACGCCAGATTCTTTCATTTTTTTGTACTCTTCACCCGCTTCACCAAGAACAAGTGTTGTTCCATTGACCTTGAAAGGTGGGATGACTAGTGGTGATGGAGGTGGAAGTTTTGTATCGATTCCTGAAGCATTAAACTCACCACCGTGACAAGCACATAAGAAGTCTGTTCTGTCTTCACGGTAAGCAGGGATACAACCCAGGTGTGTACAAAGACCGATAGCAACTGTAAAGTGTGCACCATCGATGATCACGTCACGTGCTGAATCAGCTTCAGTCTGGCTACTTACCATATCTGCTGTCTTTTTCAAGATAAAGATAGGTTTACCACGCCATTTTTCAACGACTAATTTATTCTCTACACATGTTGATGTATCAACATTTGTAAAACCTGCTGCTTTTACGCTTGGAAGGGGATCCCAAGATCGTTTCATAGCGTATAAAGCACCTACAGCTCCGACACCGGCAACGGCACCGAAAGCTTTACCCATAAAGCCTCTTCTAGTTTGGTTCATTTCTATACCCACTCATTGTGAAATTTTTCAATGGCTATCATAGATTAAAGCAGATTAATTTATGATAAAGATAAGCTTTCTTTAAGAAATTTGGTAATGTTTTGTGTATTTTGCGGCACTGGGTGATATTCATGTGATAAGACACCATCTAATACTAGTAGTAATTCAGTCTTATCAAAACCGTCCACAATAGGGATATTAAGCGACTCAAAAAGGGGAATAAAGTCACGTACATAGTCAGGACGTTGAACATAGACAGGGCGGCCGCCTGAAGCAAGATTTTCTAACACTGCCTGCGGTGAAGAGGTAACAAAGACCTTAGAAGCTTGCACAACCTCATCATACGCTTCAAACTCATAACGTGCAGCAAAAGATGGTGCCAGCTTCTCTTCATAGTCCAAAAAGAAGTAAAAACCGACAATTAGATCCATCTCCAACTGAGCAAACATATCAACATT
>JAUVKK010000145.1 GCA_030596305.1 Helicobacteraceae bacterium
TGCCACTATTTGTAGTAGAGAAAATCTAATTATGGCTGAGATCAAACGTATTTTGGTCGCGAATCGCGGAGAGATCGCTCTTCGTGCTATTCGTACTATTAAAGAGATGGGTAAAGAGGCTGTTGCTGTCTACTCTAAGGGCGACGAAGGTTCTGAGTACCTAAAGCTTGCTGATGCTTCTATCTGTATCGGTGCTGCTCCAAGTTCTGAGTCTTACCTTCACATCCCTTCGATCATCTCAGCGGCAGAAGTAAGCCACTGTGATGCGATCTTCCCTGGTTACGGTTTTCTCTCTGAGAACCAAAACTTTGTAGAGATCTGTACACATCACGGTATTAAGTTTATTGGACCGACTGTTGCTGTAATGGAGTTGATGTCTGACAAGTCAAAAGCTAAAGATGTCATGATCGCAGCAGGTGTTCCTGTTGTTCCAGGTTCTGACGGGGCTATTCACGATCTTAAAGATGCGGCGATTCGTGCTGCTGCTGTCGGTTACCCGGTGATCTTGAAAGCTGCTCAAGGCGGCGGTGGACGCGGTATGCGTGTTGTTGATGAAGAGGCTGGCCTTAAAAATGCATTTTTGGCTGCTGAAGCAGAGGCTATTACAGCCTTTTGTGACGGTACGATCTACATGGAGAAATTCATTCTAAACCCTCGTCACATCGAAGTGCAGATCATGGCTGACAGCCATGGTAATGTTCTTCATATCGGTGAGCGTGACTGTTCAATGCAACGTCGTCACCAAAAACTGATCGAAGAGTCTCCGGCAATGGTACTTACACCAGAAGTTCGTGAGCGTCTACACGCTTCAGCTATTCAGGCAACAAAGTTTATCAAGTACGAAGGTGCCGGTACATTTGAGTTCCTGCTCGACAAAAACCTTGACTTCTACTTTATGGAGATGAACACACGTCTTCAGGTTGAGCACACTGTCTCTGAAGAGGTAAGTGGTCTTGACCTGATCGAGTGGATGATCCGTATTGCCGAAGGTGAAGCACTTCCTTCACAAGAGAGCATTACGTTCCACGGTCACTCTATTGAGTGTCGTATCTCTGCGGAAGACTCTGTACGTTTCTTACCGTCTCCTGGTACGATCACTGAGTGGGTTGCACCGGGTGGTCTAGGTATCCGTATCGATACTCACGCACACGCTGGCTATACTGTTCCATCGACATATGACTCTATGATCGGTAAGCTTATTGTTAAAGCTGACACTCGTGAGAAAGCGGTTAAGCGTATGCACCGTGCATTGAGTGAATTTAAGATCGAGGGTATTCGTACTACGATCGATTTTCATAAAAAGATGATGGCAAATCCTGACTTCATCAATAATAACTTTGATACTAAGTATCTTGAGAATTACAAGGGCTAATCTCTAGCTTTTCTTCTTTTTATTATTCCGGGCTTGACCCGGGATCTACTCCTTTTCGCTCTTAGAACCTTTTACCTTTATCTTGTACCCTTTTCTCTTTTTCTCTCGGGAAAAATAGAAACAGAAAAACCGTTCGTGACGGCTTCAGGGTCGATAGCTATCGACTACCTTCATTTCATTCACTCCGTGACTAAAAATCCCTAACTCGCCTACGGCTCAAACAAAGTGATTTTCTTAACGTCACTTCACTCGTTACATTCAGCCTTGCAGATGTCACGAAAAGAGCAAGCGGTAACGCATATATTTAAAGTGAAAGCTAACGCTTTCATTCCCAGTTAGATAGACTCTCAGCAGTTAATGCGTGAGCCGTATTAGTTTAAAGGACAATTGTTTTACTGCTTTAGAGATAAACAAGTAGCGTCTAACGAACAGCGTCTCTCTTTTTTTCTTGAAAACTATTTCTCTGACGCGACAGAGAAAAAAAGTTCAGCGAATCACAGTTTAAACAAAGAGGGAATTTATAATTACAAGAAAAGTAGAATAACTAACGATATAAAGTAATTAAAAAAGTTAGATTATAGAGAGAATATATTCTCAAGAGAAAGTATAAAGGCTAGTTTCTGGATAAATACTCAGAAAAAAGCCTAGTTCTGAGGGAGACGAATCACCTTGATGTCCGCATTCAACCTCTGACGATCAAAATAGTCTTTCAAAATAGTCTCACGTTTCTGTCCCATCAAAGCATTAGAGATCTGCGGTCGGATAGCATCTAAGTCTGGTGTACCGCTGGCACCCTTTTCTTTGATGTAGAAACTCATAAACCCGCCCTGTGGTGCAGGAATGATCTGTGTAAAACTATTGATCGGAGTGTTGTCTAAGAGCTCTGCCAAACGCGGGTTCATCTTGGCAGCTTCGAAGGCTTGCTCTTCGCTGGTCACTTGGGGAGAGTAGAACATCGGATTGTCCACCTTCTCTTGAAGGAGGTTTTTGTCAGGACACTGATAGATAAGTACGGTAAATGAAGAGGGCTTAGTAAACTCTTTTTGGTGGAGTTGATAGTACTCTTCTATCTCTTCATCATTGGGCTGTTCAAGATGAGAAAAGGCGATTGCATTGTAAAGTTTTTGGTTTAGGATCTTCTCTTTGATCTTCTTTTTTAGTTTTCGCTCACTAAGCCCTTGTGAACTCTGGATAGCAGAGTAGAGCTCGATAACACTTATCTTGTTCTGTTCTGCCATACGTTGAATATCTTCGAAGATCTCCTGCTTAGAGGCGGTGATATGGCGTTCTGAAATCTCGATCTCTTCGAGTTTATTACGCTCCAAAAGCTCTACAGCCTGCTCTTGAGGGATGTTGTTCTCTTGCATGGCCTGTGTAATGTCAAAAAGAGTAATAGGTTGGTCTTTCACCATGATTGCAATGCCGTCAATGGTCTTAGCATACAGGGAGACAAAAAAGAGTATAAGTAGTAGAACTTTCAAAGAGATACCTTTAAATATTATTGGCCGTATTTTACCTACTTTATTCTAATGCTTGCATACAGACCACTTTTAAAGCCCATTTTTGCTAAAATTCCGCATTATTTTTTGTAATGTTTTATAAGTGCTCTTAATAGAGACAGACATTACTACTAAAGGTCAAACATGATTGTCACACGTTTTGCTCCAAGCCCTACAGGCTACTTACATATCGGTGGTCTTAGAACAGCACTTCTCTCTTACCTCTGGGCACGTCGCAATGGCGGAAAGTTTGTGCTTCGTATTGAAGATACAGACAAAAGCCGTAACTCTGAAGAGGCAGCTAAAGCCATTGTTGAAGCATTTAAATGGGTCGGTCTTGAACACGATGGAGAGATCACCTATCAGTCACAGCGTGATGAGATCTATGCACAATATATAAAGCAGCTTCTTGATGAAGGCAAGGCGTATAAGTGTTATATGTCTAAAGATGAGTTGACTGTACTTCGTGAGACACAGATGGCAAACAAAGAGCGCACACGCTATGACGGACGCTACCGTGATTTTGACGGTACGCCACCAGAAGGCATCGAGCCGGTTATCCGTATCAAAGCACCTGTTACGGGTGAGATCGTGATCGAAGATGGTATTAAAGGGCGTGTCAGTTTCCAGGCTGAAGATATTTTGGATGACTTTATCATTGCACGTGGTGACGGCTCACCGACTTACAACTTTGTAGTCGCAGTTGATGATGCTCTGATGGGCATCAATGAAGTGATCCGTGGCGATGACCACCTCTCTAACACACCAAAACAGATGGTAGTCTATGAGGCACTTGGGTTTGATCTTCCTAAGTTCTACCATGTTCCGATGATCCATAACGCCAGTGGTAAAAAACTCTCTAAACGCGACGGTGCAACAGACGTTATGATGTATAAAGAGATG
>JAUVKK010000048.1 GCA_030596305.1 Helicobacteraceae bacterium
TGTTTGAGCTGTGTTGTCATTATGCAAGCAAGTAAGCAAACTTGCCAACCCACTTGTCAAAGGCTTTTTGCTCTTCCATCGTAAAACCGGCACGCTGCAAGTCCTGTACCACCATCACCGAAAACTCACTCTGCAGTTCAAGTGTGTAATTCAAGAGATTGTCCATCCGCTCTGCGGAAGGGTTTTGACGAACAGCCATCACCAGACCGGTAGCTAAAGCATGCAGTACATCGACCTCTTCCGGATAACTGCCTTGACCACTTTCAAGTATGGCCTCAATGTTCGGAAGTTTGTGCATCACCTTCGCAAAACTCAAAAACCGCACGGCACGCTCTTTACCGATAGCGCCGCCAATGGTCTCCAAAAGCAGCTTTTCATCCATACCGCTTCGAAGGACCGAACTTACAAACTCCCAGCTTCTAGGTGTTGCAAAACTTTTTTCATTTTTGGTTGGATCAAACGAAAAGAGATCATCACTTTTGTAACCGATATAAGCGATAACACGCTCGTCCACACCACTCTCATACGCCCAGTCACGCCAATCTTCTACACTTACATCCATCTCCAAATGTACAAAACGGTTCGCCAGAGGTGACGGCATACGGTAGACCACGCCGCGGTCTCCTTCACGGTTGCCGGCAGCAACGATGGCCCATCCCTCCGGAAGTGTGTATTCGCCCACCTTTCTGTCAAGTATCAACTGATACGCAGAAGCTTGAACTGCCGGCGGTGCTGAGTTGAGTTCATCCAAAAACAAAATGCCCTCTCCACTGCGAGGCAGAAACGAAGGAGGTGCCCAAAGTGCCTGATGCTCATCTTTGTCATAAAAAGGGATGCCTTTGAGGTCTGTCGGGTCCATTAAAGAGAGACGAAGGTCTATAAATTCATATCCGTTTGTCTCTGCTATCTGCTTAACGATCGATGACTTACCGATACCGGGCGGTCCCCAGACAAAAGTGGGGATCTGTGCCTTGATCATCGCTGTGACGGAACTGTTTATCTCATTTGCTCGCATCAATTTCCTTCTATATCATTTATTTCAAAATGGCTAGACATCCCAGCCAATATTGTCACGCTGTATATGTTTACCAAAACTTGCATTCTCTTTGACCGCTCGATCTAACCGTTTGTCAAGTTGAAACTGATAAAGCAGTTCAACCGGGGTTGAGGGGTTTTTGGCAAGTGCCAGCAGGACTTCGACTTCTTGGGATTCTGCCAGCCGGTGCAAGATCGAAACATCTGTCTTTACATTAGCCGCTATTTCTCGACTAAAAAGATCCTCATCTATGTTAAAAAGTTCCTGCAACCCGGCACTCTGCATCTGTTCATTCTCTATTAAAGCGCGTAATACGTCAATCTTATCACTTCTGAAAAGTGTCTCAAAGACGCTCCTTGCGATATTTACATTTTTTGCGAGAGTGCACTGGACATGATCACCTCTCTCTAACAGGCGCTCTTGCATCTCTAAACTCAATGTCGGATTTTCCGCCAATGCAAAGTCGTATTTTTCAAAAAGATCATCAAAGAGTTGCGTCTCAAGTGTTATATGTTTGGCAATATTCTCTGGAAACGTTTTTAACAATACCAAGGCGATCTGATGTTCTATAGTATGGTTTAAAGAGAGCACCTCATTAATAACAGACTTGGAAAGGTTTAAAAGATACTCCTGTAGCTGCAGGTCGATGTCATGACGCATGGCAATCAGTGTCTGTATATCTTCATTGCCTCTTTTCAACCACTGTTTAAGTACCTTTGGCGATGTATTTGGATGCAGTGCAATTGCATTTAGTATCTTCTGTGTCGAGTTTTCACACCCCTCTTTGAGTGCAGTCTGAAGCGGTGCCAAAAGCGCGATGGTCTCAGTCAACTCTACGTCACCGCTTTGATTAAGCAGATGCATGATCCCCATGTTGGCATATTGGACATTGTGGTTTCGTTCGATATTCTCATAAAAACGGCTGATCAGTGCAGCCGTAATATCACGGTTGTCATCACTCTCAAAAAAGCCGACACCTTCCCAGCTATAGAGTTTCAGTAGGCGTAAAAAAAGTTCATTGTTAATGTGTTTGTTCTGCAGATAACCCATAAGCCGGTCTCTGTCACCGCTCAACTTCAGACTCATCAAAAGTTTATCAATATCAATGGCACTGCACAGCCACTTCTCAAGTGCTTCGATCTCAATGATAGGTGCGGCTCTCTCTGCGTAGAGGCGGTCAAGTTCATCCTGTTCTATGGGATTTACCAAACGTCCTTCTACGATCACCTCTACACCCTTATCAATATCAGTTACCAACGTGATATTCTGGTTGTGAAGCTGCTTTGCAAACTCATCGCCGCTCAAGGCTCTGCTTTTACCAAAGAGTATAATATTTTTGTTTCTCAAGGCTTCAAAATTCATAAAGTTATTATAGTGTTTTTGGGCTAAGGGCTAAAGATGGTTAAAATTTACAAGTTTTTTTAAAGAATAGTATTACCAACAGTAATATGGGCACCTATCTCTAAGTTTTTAAGAAGTAGAAGTTTCAGATCTCACATATTCCATACACAACCACACTATTTTCACATTTATCATCACTACAATCTATTTCAAGTAAGCATGATCTAAAGATCAGCACTTCTACAGAAAGGAACTATTATGAAAAATGAGATCTTAAATCTGGGGATCTTACTGCTAACGGTATTACTCGTCATCTCGATAGGAAGTCTGACACTGGTTCTTACCAACGACATCAACAATCTTTTTGGCATCGGACTTGTCGTCATCTTGATGCTTGTTGTCATCACATTTATAAGTTATCTTCTTTTTGATCTACGCAGCTCCATACAGGATGAACAAGAGGGTGACTACCTACCTTCAAACGAGTCAATTGAATAAGGCAAGAAGAGATATTTTTACTAAAAGAGGTCTCTAACAGTCCTAGTTTCCTTCTAAGACCTTTTTGATAGTGTAACGTGTGTCTTCATCAAGACTCTGCATATTTTCCATCATCCAGCGCAGATAACCCGCATCTTCATGTGCCAACTCCTGGATCGTCTTGCCTTTATGTTTTCCAAAACGCATCGGTTTGGTAATAAAGACCGGCTCTTGAGTCAAAGCAACCATCTTATCAACATCATTTTCACCCGGAAATTTTTCCTGGACAGCTTTGCGCAGTTTGGAAAGCAGCAGTTTCAAAAAGAGCACATCACCCAGAGCATCATGGGCTTTAAGCTCTATACCAAGCTTGGCAGCTTCAGCCTCTTCCTCTTTATAAAGCTCTAATGAGTAACGAAAATACTGCAGACGGTGATAGTCTGAATCAGGATAGACATGTTTTGCGACACGCAGCGTATCGATCAGTTTCATCTCAAGTGCGAAACCCTCTTTTTCAAGCATACCGATATCAAAGGGGGCATTATGAATGATCATATAGTTGTCAGGCGTGTTAAGCTCCAGCAGGCGTTTGTACGCATTTAACTCTGTACATGCCGGCTTGCCTTCGATCATATCCGGTGTGATATTATGGACTTCCATCGCACCGATACTCATAGGAACTTCGCTTGAGCAGAGTTCGTTATGGACCTCTACCTCTTTGGAACCCAGAACCATGTAGCCAAGTTGAATGACCCTGTCGTTTTCGCCTGCACCTGTTGTCTCGGTGTCTAATATAATGTATTTTGCCATGAGTGACCTTCTATGAAAAGTTGTTTAGGGATTATAAATTATTGAAAGTTAATGTAAGGTTCGGCTTCTATCTGTTTCATCACTTCGATAAACATCTTATTGAGCTCAATATCAACATACTCCCCGTCATCTTCTGTACAAAACTCATACGTGAGAAAACTTATGGCCTGCCATTTGATCTGTTTTCGGTTGTAGGTAAAGTTTTCTACCGCGACAGGCTCACTCAACTCTTCTAAAAGTTCGGTGATCCGGCCTTTTGCAAACCAGTCTTTCTCAGTACAGTTGTCAAGAATGTTGCAAAGCTGTTTCAGAGAGAGGTAGAGATAAGACGACCCCTCTTGAATAGAGGTAAAATAGATTTTATTGGCAAGCTTCACAGCTTCTTCACTCGGACGGTTCATAACTGATCGTTTCGCTACAGCTTCCATTTAACAACTCTCCGTACTACCAAAAAATATAAAATAAAGAGTCAACTATAGATCTATCTGCTTTTATATCTTAGTATCATAACTTTTGATTATTATACTGCGGTTTTCATTAACCCTTTTTTAGCTCCGACTCTATATAATCAACAAATGATTAAACTACTACTGGCTGTTTTCGCCTTTATCACCTCTATCCATGCATTAGAGATCATCCAAAAACCCATTAATTTCAGTGAACATCGTCAAACGCTCACCCTTGACTATATTCATAAACACTACGGTTTATCCCCTAAAGATATCACCATTACGCCAAAGGTCATTGTCGTCCACTTTACAGCCATACCGACGCTGCAAGGCTCTTTTGAAGCCTTTGACAGTGAAGAGCTTCCTTCAAGCCGTAAAGATATCTCCGGTAAAAATGCCAGTGCCAATGTCTCTGTCCCCTACCTCATTGACAGAGACGGGACCATCTACCAGCTTATGCCGGACAACTGGATGGGACGTCATGTCATCGGTCTAAACTACAGCAGTATCGGTATAGAAAATGTTGGTAAGCTTGGAACTTTAACGGACAAACAGTTAGAGGCCAACATCGCCCTCATCACCTACCTGCAAGAAAAATACCGAGAGATCGACTACCTTATCGGACACTCAGATTATCGCTGTTTCGAAAAGACACCGCTGTGGCTTGAGAGAGACAAAAACTACCGTACTGAAAAAGATGATCCGGGTGAAGCATTTATGAACAGACTGCACCAGGCCCTCCCTGCACTCAAAAAAGCCCCCTGTAGATGATCACAACACCGCTCTTTTATCTTTTTAGTGTTGCTCTGCTTGCAGTACTTCTCGGCACACTTGAAAAGGTCACCAAGCACAAGGTGTTCACCTTCTTGCCTGCCGTCGTTCTTATCTATGCAAGCGCCATGTTTTTAGCACAACTAGGTCTATGGCAGGAAAACACCACTGTACACGACAGTTATAAAAGTGTTAAAACTGTTTTGCTGCCGGCCATGCTCTTTGTCATGCTCTTGCAGATCGACATAAAAGCATTTATGGGCTTGGGAAGATCGCTTATCATTGCCTATGTCACCTCTGTTCTGTCACTCTCTTTTGCCTTTATTACCCTGTTTTGGCTCTTCTCTCTAAACAGCGATGCCGCCGGTGTCTTTGCCACACTTGCGGGGAGCTGGACAGGTGGAACGGCCAACATGCTTGCCGTGGCAGGTGCACTCGATGTACGCGAAGAGCTGATGGGCTACGCCCTCATTGTTGACTCCATCGACTATACCCTCTGGGTGATGACCCTACTCTTTTTAGTTGGCTTTGCCCCTGCATTCAACCGTTGGACAAAGGCACCCCTTCGTTTTAAAACAGTTGATGAGGAGGAACAGGGGAAACAGAAGATCCAGCCACTGCCGCTTATCCTTCTTTTTATCTTCTCACTCGCCATCGCTTATATGAGTAATTCACTTGCTTCACTGTTAAGCGGTCTTTCTCAGACAACATGGAGTGTTCTTTTTGCCACACTCTTTGGATTAGTCGGTTCACGAACGTCCCTTAAAAAAATTGTTGGTTCTCCTTCACTTTCCAGCGCGATGTTGATGTTTTTGATAGCGCTCATAGGTTCGCAAGCCCATCTTCGCGGTTTTGGCGAGGTACCACTCTACTTGGGTGTCGGTCTGCTTATCTTAATTCTACATGCCGCCATTATGGTCATAGTAGCCAAGCTCTTTAGACTCGACCTCTTCAGCATTGGCGTTGCCTCTCTGGCCAACATTGGCGGCGTTGCTTCTGCTCCTATCCTGGCAGCAGCCTATCATCGCTCACTCATCGGTATTGCTGTTTTGATGGCGATAATGGGCTACATGATAGGTACCTTCGCCGGACTGGCTATCGGTTACGTCTTACAGGCTATTGCAGTATGATCATCACCGGTATTACAGTTGAGATCGAGAAGATAGCACTTCGAACCCCCTTTATCACTGCACTTCGCAGGGTTGATGATGTTGAAAATATACGGATCTGTATTCACACGGATACACCAAACATAGGTTATGGTGCGGCACCTGCCACAAAAGCGATCACAGGCGAAGATCTAAAAACCATCTCAACAACTATTAAAAAGATCATTACACCTAAACTTGTCGAGAAGCGCTTTGATCTGCCCAAGGTGTTGGATATCCTGCACACTTGTTGCAAGGGCAACAGCAGTGCCAAGGCAGCTGTCGACATGGCACTTTATGACCTTGCAGCTGCATCAGAGAACAAGCGACTGGTCGAGTTTTTAGGTCACACACCAAAATCCCTGCAGACTGCTGTGACTATCAGTCTTAAAAGTCCCGAAGAGATGGCTGACGATGCCCGTTCCGCTTTTGGCCGTGGTCTTGAGATCCTAAAGGTCAAGGTCGGCGGAAAAGACAACCTCGATGTTGAACGGATTGTTGCCATCAGAGAAGCTGTACCTAAAGCTAGACTGCTGATCGATGCCAATCAGGCTTGGGGTGTCGAGGAGTCACTTGAGATCATCAAAGCCATTACACCGCTAAATATTGAACTGATCGAACAGCCTGTTCTCGGCAGTGATATAGAAGGACTCAAAACCATCTCTCAACTGAGCGGTATTCCTATTTTGGCTGATGAGGCTGTCTTTACCTTGGAGGATGCCAAAAAAGTCATCAAAGAGAAGGCAGCCGATCTTATTAACATCAAACTCATGAAATGCGGCGGCATCTCCAAAGCGATCGAGATCATTACGTATTGCCAGGGAAAAGGTGTTAAATGTATGATGGGTTCGATGTTGGAAGGTCCTACCTCCATCGCCCTTACAACCCAGCTTGTCATGGCCTACTCTGACGCCTTCAGCCACATCGACCTTGACAGTCCCCTGCTCTACAAAAAGATCCCGACGGGGACAGGGCTGAAGTTTTTCAACAATACCATTGAACTCGAAGA
>JAUVKK010000017.1 GCA_030596305.1 Helicobacteraceae bacterium
GAGGCTGCTAAGATAAACACCGAACTCAAGAAGATATAAAACGTGTAAACAGCGCTGCGTTCATCAAACATTTTACGTGCCAATTTATAGAGCACATAGGCTGTAGCAGAGACAAGTAAAACTGCAGGCAATCGAACAAAGAAAGGTTCATCGCTAAAGAGCGTTGTCATCTTGATCATATAGGCCACCATAGGCGGATGGTCAAAATAGGAGAGACTTAGCTTTTGTGACCAGACCCAATAGTAGGTCTCATCAGCGTAAAGTTTGATAAACTGGTTAGCGATCGCGTTAAAGAGCGTATATACAAGTAAAAAGAGCTTTTCTCGATTACCCATTATCTACCTTCAATAATATCTTTTTTATGCATGCGAAGTGTCACTACGTTTAACAGCGCCTCTATAAAGATCTTTTTAGACATCTTCGACTGTCCGGCTATCCTGTCTTCGAAGACAATAGGCACCTCTTTGACCTTAAAGCCTTTCAAAATCGTTCTGTAGGTCATCTCTATCTGAAAAGCATACCCTGCACTCATAATGTTATCAAGATCGATCGCTTCGAGAACTTCTCGTTTGAAACATTTGAATCCGCCTGTGACATCTTTGATAGAGATACCAAGTATCGTACGGGCATAAGTACTTCCGCCAAAGCTTATGAATTTTCGCAGCAGTGGCCAGTTGACAACACCACCGCCTTTTACGTAGCGTGAACCGATGACGAGATCGTACTCTTTGATGTTCTCGATAAACGATGGAAGATATTTCGGATCGTGGGATAGATCTGCATCCATCTCAATAATAAATACGTAGTCACGTTCAAGACACCACTTAAAGCCAGCTACATAGGCTTTGCCCAGTCCCTCTTTGTTTTGTCTTACAAGAAGGTGGAGCTGCCCGTTGTAGGTGTCAGCATCAATAAGCTCTTGCACTTTGGCATAGGTCTTGTCAGGAGAGTTGTCGTCAACGATCAAGATGTCAACACCGAGCTCAAGCGAAAAGACCTTTTGCAAAATAACTTCAATGTTCTCGATCTCATTGTAGGTAGGAATTACTATGATGCCTCTACTCATATCTCACTCTCCTTATGTTTTGCAAATATTATCAGGTAACTTCCCAAGAAGTTAATACCCATAGCCGCACCGATACCGGCGATCTGCCCTGCTATCTGCATCAACTTCTCATCTCCAAAATTCAGGACAACCATGTTGAGTACTGCTAAGTTGACTAAAAAACTGGAAAAGTTCAGCGCAAGATATTTTGGAAACTTTTTTCTGGTCTTGGTCTTATGGTCTTTAAATGTCCATTTTTTATTAAGTTGATAATTTTGTGTCACTGCTACTAAAAAGGCAACTACCGCTGAAATATTGTAATTGACATCCAAAAATGTCAAGGCTGAAAATATGGTTATATTTGTAACAGAACCCAAAGCACCGACAGAACTGAATTTTACAATTTTTTTAACGATGGGACTTCCTATTTTTTTGTTAACTGAATTATATACAAATTTTGACATTCCTGCACTGTCAAATGAGATACTTGCCATAATTTTAACGAAAGCCTGCAAACAAAAGATATAATGTACACAAAAAGCAAGGCAGTACCATGTTAAAGATATATCTCGCCGGACCGGATGTGTTTGAACAAAATGCGATAGAACAGGGCAAGGCTTTGAAAGAGCTTTGTCGACAGTACGGTTTTGAAGGGGTGTTTCCACTTGATAATGAGATTATTTGTGACGGTACACCTTACGAAGTCGCTAAAACGATCAGAGAAGCCAATATAGACCTAATTAATGCATGTGACATCATTATGGCCAACCTAAACCCTTTTCGCGGCTTAGAGCCCGATTCCGGTACTGTATATGAGGTGGGCTATGCCACTGCATTGGGTAAAAAAGTCTACGGCTATGCAGAAGATCGCCGTCCAATGATAGAACATGTACACGAACAGCAAAAACTTTCCGATAATGCCGCATTATGTCAGGACGGCAAAATCATTGAAGATTTCGGCCTCTCGCATAACCTTATGATGCTGGATGTTGTTATTGCCCAAAGCGCTGAAGAGTGTTTAGCCTTTATTAAGAAGAATACGTAGCACGTAGACTTTTTGCATCATCATCTAACAGCTTTTAAAAACGCTCAAAGATCTTTGAAGCGTCCTCATATTTATAATAGTAATTTTCAAGATGCAGGCGTTTTGTTTTATAGCCGTCTTTGGTCAAAGCATCATCAAACATATAGAGGTAATGTTTACACTCTTTTTTATCTGCATCTTTATATATCGGCTTTGTCAGCTGTAAAAACTCATCTACACTAAGGTCAATATTAAACAGTTTGTCCAAAGAGCCGTACTTTCGCAACTCTTTAGCTCTGTAATCAGGCCACCTTGGTGCGACCCGAATAGCATATTCGCCTAAGATAACAGTAAAGAGATATTCAGCTTTGCCGCTTTTTTTATTGGCCCAGCATGGCGGAAGTTCGCTGCCGCCGCCCATGTTGAGTCTGCGTGTCAAGTAGCTCACCTGCCCTTTTAAGATCTCCTGGGCATAAAGCATCTCATCTTTTGAAAGAGAGGTAAGCTTTTTCAGTGTCTTTTCAAGCATACTGTTCTCACGACGCAGTTCTGCATCACTAATATTCAGCTTTGCGTTCTCTTTTTGAAGTGTCTCAAGATCAGTAAATATCTTCTGCATCTGCTCTGTTGAGTTGATATCTTTGAGGAGTGCCAAAATTGAAGATTTACGGGAGAGCTGGACTTTAAACTCTTCATCCATCTTCAAGAGTTTTTCATTTACCTCGTATGCTTCGACCGCACTCTTTAGTTTTTCATTCTCAGCAATAAGTTTGGTCTGGTTACTTAACTCTTTGAAGATCTGCTTTGCTTTTTCCTGGTGCTTGTCTTCACCGAGTCTGAAACGAAGCAGTGAGCCGATCATCTCTTCAGAAAGGGTACGGCTGACCTTGTTCTGTAATTTAAGGTCAAGGTTCTCTTTGACAATACGTTCATTTTGTTGTTCGACCTTAGTAATAATACTGGATTTCTCGGCACTCATAAAAGCGGATATCAGCAGCAGTAGAAAAAACAGCATTAAAATGAGTTCTGTTAATGTTATACCAAATAAAAAGTCATTGTTCCCATTTTCATTAAACTGCATCAGTAACTAAAAACCTCTAGCTTTTAGGCAGTTTAACACTGCCGTGTGAACGCATTTTTTCTTTGACAGGTTTTGCCGGATTGATTGTCATTGCTTTAGGTTGACCTTCTTGTTTTACAGTTGGTACAGACTTAGTCTCTTCTGGCACTGTAGAAGCTGTTTCAGAGTATTGGGCAGATGGCGCTGCTCTGTTTTGTGTCATTGCCTTGGCCATCTTTTCAAGAAGTCGACTGTTTTCCAATGCGATCTTTTGGATCAGCTGCTCATTTTTCTGGTCCTGATTATTGATAAATGTGTGTAAGACTTTTGTAGATGATGTCAACACCGCATCAACGACTTTGGCATTGGTACTCTCAGCACGAGACCCTACTGATTGTATGACTTTATTGTTCAAGACCATAATGTCGTTGATGATCTTCTCATTGCCCGATTCACGCGACTGAATAAAACTTGAAACGATCTCTTCATTCATACTGTTGAGTTTTTTGAGTACTGAGCTGTTCTGATTCTCTCCGTTAGAGATAAAACTCTCGATAATCTTCTGATTCTCCCCAAGAACACGCTCGATCAAGATCTTGTTTTGTCGATCTTTCTGCTCAATGAAATTCTCTATCAAGGCACGGTTCTGACCTTCCAAGTCAGCGGTAAGCGTTTTGGAACTTTGTTCAAAAAGTGTATTTACTTCAGCAAACAGTTTAGGAAGGCCACGCACAAAATCATCAAAATTGTGAATGACTTTACGCATTTCGGTGTTGGAGTTGGCAATGCTTCCTGCCGATTTTCCCATAGAGTCATTAAACTCACTGATCCATTTTTCACTGTCTGTGATCGAATTTTGAAAAGCTTTGACCGAGGATTGCGTCTGTGCCTCGTAACGTTCATGATAGTTGGTAATATTTTCATAGATCTTATCTACACGCTCTTCTTGATTAGCATGTACCTTGTCCATGTCCGCATAGATCTTGTCAAAAATATTAGTTATAGAGTGTTGATCAAGACTCTCTACAAGACGCTCATTATACATCTCTACTGATTTAAGAGTCTGTTCAATAAAGAGGTTGACCTTCTCATCGATGACATTTGAAAATGTCTTTGTCTGATCAATACTGTGACCAATATGATCATTCAACATCTGAAGTTTTTCCATGATCATAAGGTTGAAACTCTCAATATTTGAGCCGATGTTAGGACTGAAGCTAAGCAGATAGATTCGCAGTGACAGACCGACGATCGTGGTCGAGATCGAAATACCGAACTGTCCGATCAGGCGTGTTAACAAACCGCCTTCCATACTGCCGTTTGAGAGTATGTAAAGTGAGCTTGCCAGTGAGATCAGCGTAAACAGAAAACCGAGGTAGTAGTTACTGTCAGCAAACTGCTCATTTGTCAGCAGTTCTCTCTCAACGATTTTATGGCCTATTAAAAAATAAGCGATCATTACCGAGATAGTCAGAACGACAGAGAGAGCTGTGTTATCAGTAAATCCACCTAACAAAATAAATAAAACACCCAAGACCAAGGCAACAAGAAAGAGATACTTGATCTGTACCTTTACTAAAAACCCACTATTTAATTTTCTATTTTTCATGATTATCCGTCTGTCAGCTTGATGTTATCAACATTAGCACTCATACTTGTAAGGACTTCCACCCAGAAATCGATATAGTCTCTTGACTGAAGAGATTCAAACTTGTCACGTCTTACTATCACGATGTCGATGTCGACACCGTCAAGATCTGTACGCGTTTTGATGTAACCGGGTGAATCCACAAAATGCACTAATGAAGAGGCTCTTGTTTTGAAAAAAGACAAGTCATCAGAGTTTTGGATCATGTCAGAGATGATGGTGACTTTATATCTTCGGCCATCCTCTCTGACATACGGCAGTGCAATATTGTTTACCGCCTGGATCGTCTCCAAGATCGGAGAGGTCGTGCTGGTATAGTCGCCTGAAAGCTCTGTCAACTTCGCCATCAGCGGTGTATGAAAACGTTTTTCCCAGCGTTTTTGAAAGAGCTTAGGGTTAGAGTAGATCTCGCTCTTACCTTTACCGTCCCCAGGGTTACAAAGCGACAGCTCTGCTTTCATCTCACTTGGCATCGTGCTGTCAATAAAGTAAAGTTGCAACTGTTCACTGACAGCCAAGTTGTCAACAATGTTTTCTATAATATGCTTTATCTGCTGCACTTGTATCGAATTATAGTTGTCCGTCATATCTAAAATAACGATATGTCTGTCAAAGACACCATCCAAACGGCACATACTCGCTTTATCGACTTCTACTCCGCGGTTCATCGCTATAAACACAGCAACAGCACTCAAGATCGTAACAACAACGGCGATCAGCATATAACCCAGTTTATCACTTTTGGCTTTTTTTGATCGTCTACCCATTGCTGATCTCCATATCAGACTCGTTGTCTAACTGAGTGATCACACTTTTAAGTGTTGCATTGATCTTGAGTTTTTGCTCACCAATGATGTGCGGCAGTTCCAATACAGCATCCTGATACTGTACCAGGTCTTTTTTGAACTTTGCATCAACGATCTTGATAATATGTTCTTCATCCAGTTCTGAGCGCTCTCTAAAGTATGCAGGTGCTTCATCGGTACGGTTATCATTATTTACTTCACGATAGAGACTTAACATCGCATTGTAGGTGTTATTGAGATAGTGATAATACTCTTTATAATGATCCTGCAGTTTTTGTCTGAAGATCGGAACTTCCATCAACTCTTGCATGATCACTTTAGAGGTCATCTGACGTGTTTCAAGCTTGTTGAGAATAGATCTTGAACTGCTTTCTATTTCATGAAGCAGATCTTCTTTTAATTCGTTAAAGTCAATCAACGACTCTTGATATTTACGGTCAAGGTCACCGTAATGAGGGTATTCATCATCCATCTTGTAAAAATCTGTAAAGGCGATCAGAAACGAGAGCAGCCCGACTATCACCAAGATGATCGAGTCAAACTCATTCAGGCCAAAGGGATTTTGCACAAAGGTCTTGATCGCTTCCACATAAGCGGCATCCGGGTCAATACCGAGCTGAACACGGAGATGCCCAACCAGGAAGTTAAAGAGTATGACCAGTACTACAGCACTTAAAAGAGCAGAAAGAACACCGTATTTTAAAACAGGCGATTTTTTAACAAGATTAAGTTTTTTAACCAGATACCCGCCAAGAAAAAAAGCAAAAACGATGTTGATCAGGGAGATGATCAGTGCCTGTGCAGCTCCACCGATAAGTCCAAGTTCATTACCTTTGGCAAAGAAGTACGCATTCAGCGATGTCTCACTAAGCAAAATCACCATGATGATACCGATATAAAGTATCTTTGAATGGGGATAAGATGCTTCGCGTGTGATGCCGTTTTTTTGTTTGAATTTCTCTAGGTCATTCTTACGAACACTGAACTCATGTTTGACCTCTTTAATGCGCTGCTTGGCACTTTCTTGAAAAGTAGTGATGTTTTGCATAAACTCTTCACTCGCATATTTAGCTTCAGCCAAGGTTGTCGAGATATCACTTACACGCATTGCCATATGGTCATAAGAGGCCACTTTCTTATAGATCTCTTGTTTGACTGCGGAGAGTTTATCAGTAAAAAATGTGGTAATTTTCTGTTCGTTGACATCAAAATGCTGGCTGTCGGTTAGCGGCTTGTTCTCTCTGGCTTGAAGCTTTGCCAAAGCATTTATGTTGAGCTCTTCTTTTAGATCATCAAAATCATACTGTTCAAAAAGTGTATCTTCATTGTCGAGTGTTCTCTTTTTTTTAGCCACATTCCGCCTTGTTCTTAGTGTAGATAAATCGTATATCTTCTAAATCTATAATCTTCTTTAATAATGCTACATTCTACAGTGTTTATATTTATGTTTATTTAAATGATACTATTTTGAGGAGATGATCGCTGATGTTGCTATATTTGCAGTGTTATTGAAACTTCTAAACATCTACAGGAAGATCACTGTAGAATTGAGACGTTCTAAGTAGTTTCTAAATTATTGAACCTTATATTGCTCTTTTAACTCTGCAAGATAGTACTTTACATTTTGCAGATGGGTATAGAGTTTTTGAAAGTCATCTCGATGTTGAACAGCTGTATAAAAGCTTATCAATGCTGATGAGACACCGCCTGTGCCAAGTGTCGATGAAGAACCAGTAATAGTATGCACGATCTCTTCAACTGCTTTATAGTCTGATCCCTTGATCGCCGTCTCAATACGCGGTACCTCAGATTCCAACGCTTTTACAAGATCATACACAAAACTGTCCGCTTCTTCTTGTGTTAGCCCCATCTCATCAACCGCTCTGTTATTGTCATATTTGGCATACTCTTTTGTCGGAATGACAATATCTTTAGACTCAAACTTCTCATCAATAGTAGACTCATCCTCTTGCACTTTTTGAGCATACTCGTTTAACATGTTTTTAAGAGACTCAGCTTGTGACGCGGCAGACTTTACTTTTGAACTACGGTATGTCAAGTAAATAGAGTAAAATATCAATCCTGCCAATATAGCAATTGCGAGGGAGAGAAGAATAACTTCAGAGTTGTTCATAGGCTTACTTTCATGAGTTAGTATCATTAAACTACTATAAGAAAACTAAATTGAAATTGAAATTTAAAACTTCTTAGTTAAAAATTGTGTTTGTGTTTATATATCGTAATGATAAGGCTGAAAAGCTCTGTCAAGTTCAGAGAGCTTTAACATAAAAAGGCTTTTGACTTTTTCATGGATATCCGCCCAAAAATACTCCAGTATAACACTTGCACCTACATTGCCCTCTATCTTACAGAGTGCCCCTTCAAGAACCTCGATGATCTCAAGAACGGTTATCTCATGAGCAGCATGAGCAAGTTTGTACCCACCGTTAGCACCTCTAATACTGCTGACCAAACCGCCTTTTCGAAGTGCCGAGAGAAGTTGTTCCAGATATGAGTGCGAGACCTGTGTCATAGCTGCGATCTCTTTTATCTGCATTGCACGGTTATTCGGTGCATGTGACAGCACATGCATCGCAGCTAATCCATAGATCCCCCGTGTAGAGATACCAGCCATTACAGACGCTCTGGCACAAAGCGACGATATATAAAGTAGATCTTGCAACCTATACAGTAGCCAAACAGTAACTCAAGTGAAAGACAAAACATAAAAACGCTTACTGCTGAGTACATCAAAACATTCAGACCGGCCAGGTTAGCTGCCAGTGATATAAATACAAAGAAGAGTCCAAAATGTGCCGCTAAACGTTTTGCACCGACATCCACCATCGCAGGTTTAAGCCCAAACACTTTTTTTAGCGTAGTCGAGATCTGAAAAACCAGACTATGACTTTTATTGCCGTAAAGACGGATCATAAAATCGAATCCTAGAAAAAGTAATATTAACGGATTCGTAGTAAACACAAACAGTGCAAGTAATAAAAACACTGAAAGTGCATTTAGACGTGCGACAGTCCCATCGATCTGACGAAATGAAAGTGGACAAGATTGAGCCATATTTTTCCTTTATTAGATAACAATACCTAATAGTTATGTTGAGATAATATAGCTACATCATCTTAATGTCAACTATCCTTACTTGTTTAGTCAGGTTTAGTCAATATAGAAATCTTTCGGCTTTAATGGTCCTGGGATGTTCTCATCTTGTAACAATGTCAGGATATTGATCTCGATGTTCCGTGAGATCGAACTGACAGGTACATCTGTCGGCCTATTCTCAAAAGGGTCTTGCAGGTGTTCAGCCGCTTTTTCCAACAAAAAGAATGGTGCCGCGATCAAGATCAGTAGCAGTATCTCCCACTGATGCCCTAGGTTGGCTAGAGAGATAGATATAAAACCTAAAAAAAGATAGATGGAGAGGTGCAAGTAACGCTGATACTCTGAGGGAAAGACAGTGTTTTTTATGCGTTCAGCCTGCCCCATAGAGGATACAAGACGTACCATAGTACTATCGATCTGCATCTTTTCATAGCTGTTTAGCTCTAAGGATAGCAGTGAGCTCATTTGATATTGCATAATCAGTAATGGAGCGTGCGATGCCTCTTTATAAACAAGATACTCATCACCTGCAATATATTTCTTGATCGTGATGTCAATTGGTCTTTTACGTAACATCAATGCCACTGCTTCTACCCAAACGATATGACGTTTGGCCATTATTTCAACGTTTTGTCGATCACTGCTCTGGGTAAAGCTCAGTAACTGAAGCACTAAGCTTCTGGAGTCATTGACGACTGCACCCCAGATCTTTCGCGCTTCCCACCAACGTTCATAGGACTGTGCCAATCTAAATGAGAGAATAAGAGAGATAGCAGTACCTAAAAGTGCTGAGATCGCTATGGGTATGGATGGAAATTCCACATAATAGTGCGCCACTGTCGCTATGACAGTAAAGACAGTGACCAAAAATATATCTTTACTTGCACTGGTATAAAGGTATTTAAGGGGAAGTTTATTGGCTAAGAGCATAAGAGACTACCATTTAAAGAGATGCCACATACTACTACATATTGAATTATAAGGAGTATAGAGACTGCCTTTGTGTATCTAGCAGATAAGCGATCTATCTGCCACACCTTGCACTAAATCTAAGGCTTGGGAGGGATGGGGTGGTTTTCTACGACAAAATCAATATCTTTATCACCACGACCGCTAAGGTTGATCAAAATCGAATCTTTTGGATTCTCTTTTGCCAACTTCATCGCATAAGCAACAGCATGTGCAGACTCAAGTGC
>JAUVKK010000120.1 GCA_030596305.1 Helicobacteraceae bacterium
ATTTTTAGACAATGAGGTCAACACGGTATGTGCGATGACAAGTGACCACCAGGTCTTTCAAAAACGTGACCTGCCGCCCAAGGTCTGGACATATCTGAAAAAGAATCATTTTTTTGGCATGGTTATCCCTAAAAAATACGGCGGTCTTGGCTTTTCCGCTTTAGGTCACTCCGCTGTTGTACAAAAACTTGCATCACGTTCTCAAGTGCTGGCGATCACTGCTATGGTCCCAAATTCTATCGGTCCTGCTGAACTCATACTTGAACACGGTACGGAGCACCAAAAAGAGCATTATCTGCCGCGCCTTGCTGATGGTAGGGAGGTGCCGTGTTTTGCTTTGACCGAACCGCTTGTAGGCAGTGACGCAACAGCGATAAACTCTAACGGAATTGTTTATAAAGATGAGAACGGTGAGGTAAAGATCCGTTTGAACTTTGAAAAACGCTATATTACGTTAGGCTCTGTAGCGACCCTGATTGGACTTGCTTTTGTACTGAAAGACCCTGATAAACTGCTGGGAGAAGAGGAAGACTTGGGTATTACCTTTGCCTTGGTACCTAACACACTAGAGGGTGTTGACCAAGGTTATCGTCATGATCCGTTAGGGGTGCCGTTTATAAATTCTGCACTCTATGGCAAAGATGTTGTGTTGGATGTAGATATGATCGTTGGTGCGCAAGAGGGCATCGGTAAAGGGTGGCAGATGTTGATGGAGTCACTCTCTGTCGGTCGGGGTATCTCACTTCCTTCAACCAGCAGCGGCGGTATGAAACTCACTGCTCACGTTGCAGGGGCGTACACCACGATCAGAGAACAGTTTGGCATCTCGATCTCCCAATTTGAAGGGATACAGTATGAGTTAGGTCAGATAGCTGCAACGACCTATATGATGGATGCTGCCCGTATCTTTACCATCGGTGCTATTGATGAAGGTGAAAAACCTGCTGTCATCAACGCTGTGATGAAATATCATGCTACTGAGCGTTTTCGTGATGTCGTCAATGCCGGAATGGACATTCTTGGTGGGGCAGGGATCATCCTCGGTGAGCGTAACCTTATAGGCCGTGCCTACATGGGTGCACCTATCGGCATCACAGTAGAGGGTGCCAACATCATGACACGTACACTGATACAGTTTGGCCAAGGTGTTATTCGCTGTCATCCTTATGCTTATGATGAGATCGAAGCCTTAGAGACTGACAACATTGAAGCTTTTGATCATCTCTTGTTTTCACACATTGGTTTTGGTCTGCGTAACCTTGTGCGTACAGAGCTGCTCGCACTTACACGCGGACGTCTTCACTTCTCAGAAAAAAGCCCATTAATTGCCAAATACGAACGTAAACTTGCCTGGAGCTCTGCTGTCTTTGCCTTTATGACAGACACCGTAATGGGTCTATACGGCGGCGGATTCAAGCAAAAAGAGATGTTGAGCGCACGTTTTGGTGACGTGTTGTCCTGGATGTATATCTTAACAGCCACATTGAAACGTTACGAGGCAGAAGGTGAACAGAAGCAAGATCGTGTCTATGTCGAGTTCGTCGGTGATTATGCCTTGACGCAGATACAAAAAGCCTTTGAGGACATTTATGCCAACATCGGCTCCGGAGTTGTAAACTTTATCTTTAAATATATAATTGGATTTATCCACAAGATCAATACTTTTGCATCAAAACCTTCTGATAGGCTTTATATTGCTTTAGCAAAGAAGATATCCCAAGACGATATCAGCCGTAACACATTGACAGATGGTATTTACCTGCCTGAGGATGACAGTGAGGCCATGGCAGAGATCGACAGATGTTTTGAAAATGTTTTGAAAGCAAAAAACATCAAAGACAAGATCAAAAAAGCTCTACGTTCTAAAATACTGTACAAAGGTCCGACGCTTTATGCAGACGCCTTGGATGCTGATATTATTACTACAGACGAGTTTGAACACCTTGTCAGGACACAAGAGATGAGTGAAGAGGTTATTCAGGTTGACGCCTATAAGGTCAAAGACTATTTAGCAAGGAGATAACATGATCGACTTTGTCTATAGTTCATCAAGTTTCATGCTTAAAGTCATCGATACGATACTGCAGACAAATATACATGTTCATGGTCAAAAATATCTCAAAGAGAGTCTGCCGACACTTTTCGTAGCCAACCACTTTACCCGCTTTGAGACACTCATCATGCCTTATGTCATTGATGATCGTAGTGATAAAAAGATACGCTCACTGGCAGACAGATCCCTATTTATAGGTCTTTTAGGAACCTATTTAAAGCATTCCGGCGCGCTCTCAACGGCAGATGCTCATCGTAACAACATCATTGTAGGTGACATAATGAGTGGACGCAACAACTGGATGATCTACCCCGAAGGCTTTATGGTCAAAAACAAAAAGGTGCGTATGGAACATGAGTTCATAATCGACATTCCAAAACACCACGGCCCTGTCTTTAGCGGTGCTGCGTTGATGGCCCTAGAAGCAGAAAAGATGAAAAAGATCTTTCGAGTAGCACAAAAAAACGAAGATGAAGAGACGCTCAAGACCCTACGTGCAAAATACTTTTTTAAAAAGGGAGAAGAGTGTGCCTACCAAAGTACCCATGTACTGCCTGTCAATATCACATATTATCCGTTACGGCCGGGACATAACACCTTAATGAACCTGGCGGGTGTACTTGCCGGCGAAGATGCCTCTGAACAGACGCTTGAAGAGATCGAAATAGAGGGGAACCTCTTAGGCGAGGCTGAGATCCATGTTCATTTTTGCAAACCGATAGACCTGACACACTACACATTACACAGTGACCTTGAAGACAAAGATCAGATAAAGAAACTTCGACACCGTTTGACAACTGATTTTATGGAGACCATTTATCAGAATGTAATGATCACAATTGACCATCTCTTCAGTGTCATACTGGAAAAACATGAAGAGGTGAGGATTGGAAAGCAGTATCTCAAACAACTTCTCTATGTTGTCGCCGAGAAAACAGTTGAAGCAGCGATCTACCACACTCACGAGACGATAGGTGATGCCATGATGACACTGTTTATCGACGAAGGATATCCCCCTTTTGCAAATATTCTCTCGCTGGCAGAAGATCAGAAGATCCTCAAAGAGGTCAGCAATAGGAGTTTCCATATCAACCATAAACGCTATCGTGATGACAGTGACTTTCACCGTGTGCGACTTGACAATACACTGCGTGTCATCTACAACGAAGTCGCTCTGCTCAGTGATCTAGAGCAAAACACTGAAGAGGCCATTCAGACAGACCCAAAACTTCTTTCAACCAATATTTTCTACAGTATCTTCAGAAAAGACCTCTCAATCTATCACGGTGACTATAAAGAGAACTATTCTGTCAGGTATTCAAAAGCCAAGGAGGCAGGAGAACCATTTGTCCTTTATGATAAATCCTACACAGAAGGAATAGTCTTTGCACACGGACTGAAGTCCTCTCCAAGCGAAATTCGTGAGTTAGGCGAGTATATACATAAACACGGGTTTAATGTCTATGGCGTTAGGCTCAAAGGTCATGGTACGCTGACACAAGACCTGCGTGACGTAAAGTACAGTGAATGGATTGAAAGCATGAATCGTGGGTATGCTGCCATGCGCCAAGTCTGTAAAAAGATCTACCTCGGCGGTTTTTCTACCGGCGGCCTGGTCGCTCTTTTAAGTGCATCGAGAAAAACCCATCCCATAGAAGGCGTTGTCTGTATTAACTCGGCGATAGAACTGCATGATATACGGATAAACTATGCCCAACCGATGCATGCCGTTAATGACTTTTTAGCCCTTTTTAATGCCAAGGTAGAGTACATAGATCATGAGGCTGATTATCCGGAGACAAACTACAGTCGACTTTATGTCAGTACACTTGCACAGTTAAAAACATTGATGACAGAGACTGAGAAAGCACTTCACAAGATCGATGTACCGCTTTTAGTCATACAGGGAAGCAATGACCCTGTAGTTGTGCCAAAGAGTGCTGAGATGATCATGGACGATGCTGTTTCAAAACATAAAGAGGTCTACATGCCCGAACGCGGTCACCACATCATCATCAAAGGTGAGGGGAGTGAAGAGATCTTTAAAAAAGTGGTTTCGTTTATGAAAAAGAGAAAAAGTGATATGTAGTTTAAATTGAGATATAAAAGTATGTATTTCCATCAAGATGATGGAAATAAGAGTATAAAAAAGTTAGATCTTAGACGTTATAAATGCTTCCATCTCAT
>JAUVKK010000189.1 GCA_030596305.1 Helicobacteraceae bacterium
AGACCTGTCATATGTTCAACAATGATCATCTTAACAACCTCTGCAGGTAAATTCTCAATAAGTTTGATCATCTTCAGATAGATATCTTCATGCCCTTCACGAATAGAAAATGGCGGGTCGATGTAGAAGTAGGCATCTTCATTCATACTTTTTAGACGTTTCACAACACTCTTGATATTATCAAAGGTGTCGCCGCGATAGATCTCGCAGGCGCTTGGGTCAGTCTGTCCAATGTTCTCCTGCAACACTTTCAACGCATTACGGTCTCTCTCCATAAAAAAGATCTGTTTGGCCCCTCGGCTCAATGCTTCGAGACCGATCGATCCACTTCCAGAAAACAGTTCTACGAAGTTAGCATCAATAATATCAAACTGTATCGTGTTGTAAAATGACTCCAGAACAATACTTTTAGAGCTGCGTGTAGTGGTCATCGAGGGAAGGTTCAGCGTCTTGCCTTTGTACTTTCCAGAGATGATCTTTTTTGTTATGAGTTTGGCCATAATTTCTAATCCTTTTAGAGATGTTGGAGATAGTGTTTAATACTGTATTCAAGATCTTCATCGATCGCTTGGTCTAACATCCAGCGAAGATAACCGGCATCATTCATCACAACCTCTTCAAGGTAGTGATCTTTATACTTGCCAAAAACAAACTTTTTGATAAGCACCGGTTCTATGGTCAGTTCCATAAGCTTCTCATCATCAACAATCGCATTGAGATACTGGTGTAGAAGTCTGACATGCAAAGCATCACTAAGAGCACTATGTGCTTTGAGCTCTAAACCCAGTGTCGCGGCCTCTTTTTCTTCACTACGGTACAAGCCAAGTTCATAGCGAAGAAACTGCAGAGAAAAGCGATCGATCTCATCGATAAGATGACGTGAACATTTAAGTGTGTCAATGACACCGCCCTTCCAGAAAAAGCCCTCTTTTGCCAACATAGCCAGATCAAAACTGATGTTGTGCGCTACCAGTATGTTCTCATCACTGTTAAACTCTTGTAAACGTGCTACGACCTTTGCATCATCAAATGATGAGGCCTCTTTCACCATCTCATTGGTAATGTGGTGTACCGCCATCGCTTCTGGTCTAATCTTCCTTGATGGCTTTATAAACTCTTCATCTGCCTGATAATCATCTTGTTTTTTTACAATAAGACCAAGAGAGCAGATACGGTCTGCCTCTTCTAGCCCTGTCGTCTCAAGATCAAGATAGATCAGCACTGATTTCTTCTGCTTTTGGAAGTTTCTCTAACATCGTGTAATAGTGCTCGAGTGTACGAAAACTCTTTTCAAAACGCCAGGCGATGATGAACTTGACGATCGTATTACGCAAGTCAACATCGACTTTTTCTACACGTCCATAATAACCAAGCGAGATGTTTCGGTTTTTGACCTTTGCTTCTTTGTCATACTTAATACCGATGATCTGCAGGTATTTACCCTCTTTGATCGTACCGATATCATCTTCCGCCAATGAGATACCCGAAAGGTTGATCGCTTTGAACTCAAAGACGTCATGGAACTCGCCCACTTTTTCACTAAGGTTTAAAATATCAAACAGTTTAGCAAGTGTACGTAAGTTCTCTTTACGTGCCAATTCGTAACTTGATATTTTAGATGTCAGTTCTTTTAGTCTCTCTAATGCTGAGCTCACGACTATCCTTTGGATATCTACTAAATTTTATTATCCAATTATACCAAGTGAAACCTCTTAATATATAAAAATATCATATAGATAAACCAATGTTTTACCTGCAATAAACCTACTCTGTTTTATACTTCCACACTTAAAAAGCAAGAGAGCAAGATGGACTACTTAGAAATCACCGGCCCGGCCAAACTTCAAGGCAATGTAAAGATCTCAGGCGCAAAAAATGCGGCTTTGCCCATCATTGCGATGACACTGCTTGCCAACAACACCGTTAAGATCGGTAATATGCCCGCTGTAGTTGATATTAAAACACTCTTGAAACTTATTGAAAACCTGGGTGGCACCTTCTCTTTTACAGATGAGAACTCAGTCGAGATCAACACCTGTTGTCTCACCAATACTAAAGCGACCTATGATATTGTCAAGACAATGCGTGCTTCTATCTTGGTCCTTGGTCCCCTTCTTTCACGTTTTGGTCACTGTGAAGTCTCTTTGCCTGGTGGTTGTGCCATCGGCCAACGCCCGATTGATCTGCATCTTAAAGCCCTTGAGCAGATGGGTGCCCAGATCACTATTCATGCCGGTTACGTCCAAGCTGAAGCACCAAATGGTCTACAGGGTGCGCACATCATCTTTGATAAGATCACTGTTACAGGAACGGCTAACATCATTATGGCAGCCGCACTGGCCAAAGGGACAACCAATATTACCAATGCAGCACGAGAGCCTGAAGTAGTACAGCTGTGTGAGATCCTGCGCGACAGCGGCGTTACAATTAAGGGGATAGGTACAGCTGAACTCAGTATCGAAGGTACCAGCGGAAAACTCATTGACATCGTCCCTTTTGACGTTATTCCTGATCGTATTGAAGCAGGAACATACCTATGTGCAGCCGCTATCAGTAACACAACTGTTACATTGGAAAACGTTCGACCTGATCACCTCGAAGCCGTAACAGGCAAACTCGAGGAGATGGGCTTTTCTCTGGATATTACGGAAGACACAATGACGATACACCCGACAGAGACCATTAAGCCTGTTACGATCGTCACCCAGGAGTACCCTGCCTTTCCTACAGACATGCAAGCCCAGTTTATGGCTCTGGCAACGCAAGCAGAAGGAACGTCTACAATCGAAGAACGTCTTTTTGAAAACCGGTTTATGCACGTCAGTGAGCTTCAACGCCTCGGTGCCGACATCAAACTAAATGGTCACACTGCAACCGTCATCGGACCCTCAGCACTATCAGGAACCGACGTCATGGCAACTGACCTCCGCGCATCAAGTGCCATGGTCATCGCAGCGAATATTGCTGAAGGCGTCACACAAGTCCACCGTATCTACCACTTAGACCGTGGGTACGAGAATTTAGAGAAAAAGCTAGGAAATCTTGGCGCAAAGATCGAACGACTTAGCGAGTAGCGTTACGAGTTACGAG
>JAUVKK010000147.1 GCA_030596305.1 Helicobacteraceae bacterium
TGCGCCATAAGCCACTGTCAATGCCACCTTGATCATCTTCTGTGTCCTATAGGCATTTACAAGCGCCGGATTAGCCGCTAAAGATTTGGATCGATGAACGGCGATATTACGACTGCGAATAAGTAGTTCCTGAAGCTCATCGACTGCTTTTTGCAAATCTGCGCCATTTCTAAAGATCCCAACGTCGTCCATCATGATCTTTTCCATCTCTTCACGTAGTATAAAAGAGTCTTCACCATCTTCATGACGCAAAAGCTCGACCAGCTTCTCTTTCTCACGTTTTAAAAAGCCTTCTATCGTCTTGGTCGAGATGTTAATCGCACTCTCATCTGTCTCGCAAAAGTCAGCAATATATTCAGCTACCAACATACCGGAGACAACCGTCTCACTTACCGAGTTGCCACCCAGGCGGTTAAAGCCGTGCATATCCCAACAGGCTGCTTCTCCACACGAGTAGAGCCCAGAAAGTGTCTGTGACTCACCCGTATACTTGGTACGAATACCACCCATCGAATAGTGCTGCGTCGGTCGTACTGGGATCCACTCTTCTGCCGGATCGATCCCCAAGAAATTCTCACAGATATCTTTGACTTCTCGAAGATTTTTCTCGATGTGTTCACGCCCCAAGATCGTGATGTCCAACCACAAATGATCGCCATAACGAGACTTGACACCCTTGCCTTTACGAATATGTTCCGTCATTCGACGTGAGACCACATCACGAGAAGCAAGCTCTTTTTTGTCCGGCTCATAATCCGGCATAAAGCGGTAACCGTCTTTATCTAGCAGTAGACCACCATCACCACGGCACCCCTCTGTTGTCAAGATACCGACAGGAACGATAGCCGTTGGATGGAACTGGATCGCTTCCATGTTACCCATAGTCGCTATACCTGTCTCAAGGGCAATTGCCTGTCCTATGCCTTGACAAATGGTCGCGTTGGTCGTCACACTGTACAGTCGTCCGTAACCGCCAGTAGCGATCGTGGTCGCTTTTGCGATGTATGCTACGAGTTCACCTGTCATCAGGTTACGTGATATTGCCCCATAACAGCGGCCATTTTCATGGATCAAGGCGATCGCTTCACGACGCTCTCTGATCTCGATCTTGTCATCATGTGCTTTATTGTCCATCGCGTAGAGCATACTGTGCCCCGTGCCATCTGAGGTGTAACAGGTACGCCACTTCTTTGTACCGCCAAAGTCACGTGCCGTGATAAGTCCATGCGCTTCATCTTTTTCGGTGATGGTCACATGTTCTGCATTGATGATCGCCTGACGGTCCCCTTTTTCAACACGGCTCCATGGTACACCCCAAGCTGCCAATTCGCGGATCGCTTTAGGTGCGGTGTTGACGAACATTCGGACCACCTCTTGATCTGCACCCCAATCACTCCCTTTGACAGTATCTTCGAAGTGTACATCTTCATTGTCACCCTCACCCATCTTGGAGTTGGCAAGAGAGGCTTGCATGCCGCCTTGAGCTGCAGCAGAGTGCGAACGTTTAGGTGGGACTAAGGTTAGAACAATCGTGTCCAGACCCCGTTCTTTAACCCCTGTCGCTACACGAAGACCTGCTAATCCACCGCCTATGACCAAGACGTCTGTATATGTTATCTTCACTTTACGACTCCTTGAGGATGGTAACGTTCATCATCTGCAAAATCATGTTCATACCCAATACTCATATATCGAAGCAGAGACAGAACACCAACTGTCAGATAGAGCGTCACCACAAAATACATAATCGTTCGCAGCAAGGCACGGCGCTGTTTCATAAACTTCTGCTGATCTGCCTCAAAAAGACCCCACTTCAGTATAAGGCGATAGACACCAATGCCGGCATGAATGACAACCGCAAAAAGAAGCAGCAGGTAGAGAGGCCACATCATCTCTGTCACCATACGTTCTGAGGAGGCATATGGACCGATCATCTCCGGTTGAGAGATCATGGTATAGAGGTGAATGGAGGCAAGGAAAAACATCGCAAAACCGGTTATCACTTGAATCGCCCAGAGAGAGGTGTCGTGATGGTTCATACGAATCGTATGCTCTTTCATGATCTTGTACTGTTTGTAGTTAGAAGGGAACTTTCGCAGTGCAACCAGGGCATGTACCACAATGATCGCTAAAACTGTCAGCGCCAACACAGAGATGATCTCAGGATGTTTTTCGCCCAGAAAGTAGTACCCTTCAAAAAATTGCGTCATCATATACATGGCATCGTGGGAGATCAAAATAGATGACTCAAAAAGAATATGCCCGGAGATGAACAGTGCTAGGACGACACCCGTCACACTTTGAATAAAATCAAGACGTGCCGGAAGTTTATTGATATTTCGTAATTTTTTCATTGAACGATAGAACCTTGTTGTATTTATATTTTTTTAACATTATGAGACCATTATAATGGGTATGACACATTTACCTGTTTTGCATCACACCTTCAAATTCATCAAACTGAAGCTTATCACCAACATAGACAACAACTTCTCTAGCTCCAGCACTCAATGCAAGTTCTCTATAGGCCTCTTCTTCCCCTTCAGCAACATAGGTCTTGTCTGGATGGATTATGACTCTAGGAGAGACTAGAGACCCTTTAAATGTAGCACCTTTTTTTATAAGGTAGTGAACGACTTTTTCAGCAAGATTAAAATTGTCAGGTTCAAGGGAAAAAGGCTTAAATGGAGTATAGACAACTGAAGTATCTTCCGGTTTCAGATCAGAGATCTCTTTACCTACCGCACTGACGATCTCTTTGTTACCCTTCTTCTTAATGGCTATGATAGGTTCATCTTCATAATGCACACCGGACGGATAGTAATACAAGCTTATTTTGTCTCTTGTAAACCTTATGTATACAATCTGTTCAGATGACGCGAAGAGGTTACGAAAAAAACTAAACATCTCAATTATCCTCCATACTGATATTTACAGTAGTGCTCACATTCATCAACATTTTTAAAAGGAACGAATCCACCATTGCCACTCCAGTCAAACGGACGGCACTCTTTGAGTTTCATATCGAAATAAAAACGTCTGATCTTTTTGTCACCCTCACCCTGTATAGGCTTGAGCTGACAAACCGAATGCAGACCGCGAACAAACTGAACGCTTTTTCTGTCGCTAATGACATATTTTCCGTCTTTTTTCTTCAAAATAGCGCTATCGATATATTCTACACCATCTTTTTCATATAGTTCACCAAGCAAGACTCTATTTTTTTCGCAACGAAAGGTCACTTTTTTGTTATTAAAACTTGGCGCTGCTTTAGTATTGGCAATACACTGTCCATGTTCTTCTGTGACAACAGCAATCGAGTCACGACTTAGGCCCATACTTGAACAGCCACTGAGTATTAAAAGGGCCGCTGTCAATAATATTCGTATCATACTTTAACCCTGTCTTCAAGTGCGCGTGCAAGAGAGAGCATGTCAACATTCTCTAGACTAACGCCGGTAGGAACACCTTGTGCTATTCGTGTAAACAACACGTCATAGTCAATCAACTTATCTTCGATATAGAGAATCACAGCATCATTGGCGATAGACGGTGTCAGTGCAAAGACCACTTCAGTAATGCCGCTCTCTACCATCTCTTGCAGATGTGTAATGGTAAAGTCTTCCATCGACTCCAAAACAAAAAAGCGCCCATCAAAGAGACCATTCTCTTCAATGATCAAGATATCTTTTGCATTTTCCACAATACAGAGCAGTTGATGGTTACGGCCTTCGTCCGAGCAGATGTAACA
>JAUVKK010000096.1 GCA_030596305.1 Helicobacteraceae bacterium
CTAGGCCGGAAAAAGTTTTCCGGCCTGTTTTTTAATAATGCCAAAGAATTTTTCGTTTTGCCTTCTCTGTTGTCTTACCTGTTAAGTTAGCTTGGAAATTCAGTTGACAACGTTCCAGCTCTTTGATAGCTACAGAAAAATCATCAAAAAGATGATCTTCTGAGACCAGTGCAGGAATCAGATCAATATTTTTGAGCATAAAGAGGGGCTGTTCCTGGATACCGACGATAATAACCGTGATATCTTTTTTCTCTAACTCCAAAATAGCATCTTCAAGCGCGTACATCCCTGTCTGATCGATGGTAGGGACATTCTGCATTCTAAGAATAACAACACTGACATCAGGAAGCTCCTGCATCATCTTTTTAAAGTGTGCAGTAAATCCAAAAAATATCGGCCCGTCAAAGTGTTGGATATAGATCTGATCCTTAACACCATCTGAGATATCTTTTTCGTCATCCTCTAGGTGTACATTACGAAAGTCATCAAGAGTTGAACTGACGGCTTTCGCTTCAGCAGTATCTCCCATCTGTTTCATAAACAGCAGTGAAGCCAGTACCAGACCAACACCAACTGCTTGAAGAAGGTCAACAAAAACAGTCAAGACCAGTACGATTATCATCACAACAGCGTCAGCACGCGGAACACTGGCTATATGTTTCATCCCTTTATAGTCAACAATACCGACACCGACTGTTATCAGGATCCCGGCCAATACCGGCAGCGGGATAAGTCTCGCATACTCACCTGCACCTAACAAAACGACCATAAGCACAACGGCATGGACCATTCCGGCAAGTCTACCCGTACCACCTGCATTGATATTAACAACGGTACGCATTGTCGCACCGGCACCAGGGAGTCCGCCAATAAGACCGGCTACCATGTTTCCGATACCCTGACCAATAAGCTCTTTGTTGGAGTCATGCTGTGTTTTTGTCATATTGTCTGCAACTACCGAGGTAAGCAGTGAATCAATAGCACCCAGAGCTGCCAAGGTAAGCGCCGGAATGATCATAACCATAGGGTGATGCCAGTCCATACTCAACAGCGTATCGATATGCACATCCGGAAGTCCCTTTGGAATGTCACCAATAACAGGAACATTAAGCGCCATCAATGCAGAGAACAGAGAGAGACCGATAAGTGCTACCAAAGCAGATGGGACAACCTTAGTCACTCTCGGAAAGAGATAGATAGTGGCGATCGTAGCAATAGAAAGCCCGACTGCTGCAAAATTTATACCTGCGCCTATAGTGCCAAGTTGCACAAAAACATCGGTTATACTTCTAGGAGAATCCATTCCAAAAAATGGAAAGACCTGCATGATGATGATGATCATACCGATACCGCTCATAAAACCTGAGATCACAGGATATGGCATGTAGCGAATGTATTGACCAATACGGGTAAGCCCCATAATAATCATAAATATACCGGCTAAAACAAAGGTCGCGACAATGGTTCCGATAGCTGCTTCCAAAGAGCCATACATGTGAATCTCGCCAGCAATAATAGCAGCTGAGACCACCGTCATCGGACCTGTTGGACCTGAGATCTGTGTTTTTGTCCCGCCAAAGAGCGCCGCAAAGAAACCAAGAGCGATAGCTCCGTATAGACCGGCAATAGCACCCATCCCCGACTGTACACCGAAGGCAAGTGCAAGAGGAAGCGCAACAACTGCTGCTGTTACCCCTCCAAACAGATTACCTGACAAACTTTTTTTATCAAACATAATTTTCACCTAGCCCTGTAAAGTTTTAAACGTTGTGTCTTCTGGGTCATAATACTCAATACTTCCATCTTCCATATCATAATACCAGCCGTGAATATTGATCTCGCCCGAATCGACTTTCTCTTTGACACTTGGATAGGTCAAAAGGTTTTCGATCTGTGTGACGATAGAGAGTCTCTCTGTCAGACGAAGAAGCTCCTCTTTATCAGCATCTTTACCCAATGATTGACTTGCCATGGTCTTGGCTTTTTCGCCTAGAGAGAGCCACTTCTTGGTGTGTACCATAGCAGGAGCACTCATATCTTCATACAGTGAGTTGATGGCGCCACAATGCGTGTGCCCGCAGATGATGATGTTAGATACCTTTAATGCAGATACAGCATACTCAATACCCGAAGCAGTTGCATGAAACTCCGCATCCGGTTTGTACGGCGCTACAAAGTTACCTACATTTCTAAGCACAAAGAGGTCTCCGGGACCAGAATCTGTGATCAGGTTAGGAACAACACGAGAGTCAGCACAACCGATAAAAAGTGCTTTAGGGTGCTGCCCATTTTTGACAAGATCTACTAACTCTTTGGCATGCTCTTTAAAATAACTATTTTTAAAAACCGCATTACCTTCTAATAGTGTACTGTCTTTTAACATGATAATCTCCTTTTTTAATTAACAAATGGTAACACTAATACGAACAACAGCACTGCCTATGTATATCTAAAATTTATAATTATTATTTACGTTACAAAATGATACAGATATATAGTAGATAAAATAAACCATGTTACTTATGGTAATTTATTGATTTGCAAATAGTTTAATTATTATTACTGATTCAAATAATAAACGCATGTGATTCTTTTAGTAACATATTGTTATTAACTGTGTCTTTTGATTCTCTGTTCATCTAATGTGTAGTATTAGTTGTATATCTGCTCAATTTCGTTGAGGCACAAGCAGTAGAAAGCGAAGATGAACCATGGTGAATGGTGAATGGTGAATGGTGAATGGTGAATGGTGAATGGATTATAAAAAGATGGCGAAGCGCATCTTAAAATGGACTTGAAAAAAGCTTTAGATCTGGTGTAAGTTGTGCCGGACGTGAACCCGGTAGCGCACTAGTGTGCGTGGAGAGGTGAACTCCGGTGCAAATTGCGCCGAAGCTACGACTTTTTACTTTCTATTGTGACGCTTACGCTCTGACTCTGTAAGATATATTTTACGTACACGAATGTTCTCAGGTGTAACTTCAAGAAGCTCATCGTCTTCGATCCACTCTAGTGCTCTTTCAAGAGAAAGGTCACGTGGTGGAACAAGTTTAACTGCTTCATCTGCACCAGATGAACGAACGTTTGACTGTGCCTTACCTTTAATAGGGTTAACAGCAAGGTCATTGTTACGTGAGTGCTCACCAACGATCATACCCTCGTAAACTTTAACCTGTGGTCCAATGAAAAGAACACCACGATCTTGAAGACTAAACAGTGAGAATGCCAATGTTACACCATTTTCCATAGAGACAAGTGCACCGTATGAACGAGACTCAACCGCGCCTGAAAATGGACGGAACTCAATGAATGAGTGGTTCATAACACCCTCACCCTTAGTGTCTGTCAAGAACTGACCACGGAAACCAATCAATGAACGAGCAGGAATCTCGAACTCAATACGCTGGAAACCAGAACCCATTGGGATCATTGACTTCATCTCAGCCTTACGCTTACCAAGACGCTCGATAACACCACCAGAAAGGTCTTCTGGAACATCGATTACTAGGTGCTCGAATGGCTCACACTTAACACCTTCGATTTCCTGAACAATAACCTGTGGACGAGAGATTCCGAATTCGAAACCTTCACGACGCATGTTCTCTGCAAGAACAGTGATCTGTAGTTCACCACGTCCGCTTACACGGAATTTACCCTCACCAATACGCTCAAGTTTCATAGCAACGTTAGTTGTCATCTCAGCCTCAAGACGCTCTTGGATCTTGTTAGACGTAACATACTTACCTTCTTGACCTGCAAGTGGTGAGTTGTTAACAGAGAAGATAACAGAAAGTGTTGGCTCTTCAACGTGCATTGGGTCTAGCGCAACAGGGTTAACAGGGTCACATATTGTGTCACCAACATCAACTGTCTCAAGACCGGCGAATGCAACAATGTCACCTGCTTCTGCCGTATCTATCTCCATACGCTGAAGACCAAGGAAACCAATAAGCTTAGAGATCTTACCTTTTACAAGTTCGCCGTCTGCTTTTGCAAGAAGAACCTGGTCCCCTTTATTTACCTGACCGTTAAAGATACGAGCAATACCGATCTTACCTACGTAGTTGTCATAGTCAAGTGTGAAAACCTGTGCTTGTGCCGGGTTCTCTTTGTCACCCTTAGGCTCTGGAACATCGTTGATGATAGACTTGAAAAGACAAGTAAAGTCACCGTCTTCATCAGCCATATCTTCTTTAGCAACACCATCACGCGCAGCAGCGTAGATGATTTTGAAGTCTTGTTGCTCATCAGTAGCACCCATATCTGCAAAGAGGTCAAAGACTTCATCAACAACACGGTCACACTCTGCTTCTGGCTTGTCAATCTTGTTAACAACAACAATAGGTGTAATTCCCATTGCAAGCATCTTCTTAACAACAAACTTAGTCTGTGGCATAACACCTTCGTAAGCATCAACAAGGATCAAGGCCCCATCAACCATCTTAAGTACACGCTCTACTTCACCACCGAAGTCAGCGTGACCCGGAGTGTCAATGATATTGATCTTGTAGCCGCCATAACGAATAGCAGTGTTTTTAGAAAGGATCGTGATTCCACGCTCTCTTTCAATATCGTTAGAGTCCATTGCACGTTCGTCGTGCTTTTCGTGGTCACCGAATGTACCTGATTGTTGAAGAAGTCCGTCGACTAGTGTAGTTTTACCGTGGTCAACGTGTGCGATAACGGCGATGTTTCTAATTTTTTGCATGTTAATGTCCTTGCGTTATTTCTGTCTATTAGACTTTTCATAGTGACTCAAAACGAGTTTCTACAAAAAGCCTGATTTAAGCAGATTTTTAATTTTCGCGATTATACCTGAAAAGTGGTAAAAAACTGTTTGGATTGGTCTCATAGTAAAATGAGTAAGTCTATTTTTATATTTCTTTCCCATTTAAGCAGGCATATCGACCTAAGAGCAACAAA
>JAUVKK010000015.1 GCA_030596305.1 Helicobacteraceae bacterium
CAATAATAACACAATACTGATCTTTTAGAGGATATTATGGGACTTGTGTGTCAAGAAATTAGAGCGCTGGTCTATCAGTCAGTTCTGATGTACAGATTGATACAATACATATAAAATAATCTTTGGATTTAAATGAAAAAAACAGTACTTATTCTTCTCATATCAATATTTTTCTTAGGTTGTTCGACAACAAGACCTCCTGCTCTTCCTGAGGTGTATGCTCAAAAGCTACCTTGGGGTGCAATGGACTTAGATATTGATTCTAACCAAACATGCGCTATCAAAAAAAGCCTAGGAACGGTACTTACACAAAAGGCAGATAGATATAGCGGCAGCAACGGAAGCGTAACTTTTGACATCTTGACATTGACCGGTGTTGGTTCACGTGGCGCCTTTGGAACAGGTTTTCTTATCGGATGGACAGACAGTGGTGACATACCTGACTTTGACATCGTAACAGGGATCTCAACAGGGGCTGTCATGGCCCCCTTTATTTTTCTCGGAGGCGATGAGCTAGAAAAAGTAAAATATTTTTATACCAAGATGCATACAGAAGATGTGTTTGAAGACTCTTGGTTTGACTTTTTTAGTGGCGGTTACATCATGAATGCTAAACCCTTGCAAAAGCTGTTTAGAGAGAACTTTGATAAAGCATTTTTAGACAAAGTAGCAGATGAACACAAAAAAGGTCGCCGTCTCTACATCGGAACGACAAACATAGATACCGGACAGTTGGTCGTCTGGGACATGGGCGCGATCGCCTCAAGCAGCAGAAGTGACAAATATGAGCGGTTCTCTGACATCATCTATGCCTCGTCAGCACTTCCTGTGTACCTTCCACCACAATATATGAAAGTAGATATAGAAGGAGAAGCGTACTACCAGATGCACGTGGATGGCGGCATATACTCTCAGGTCTTTATGATTGGTCTATTAGTCAACTGGGGAGAAGTCTTAAACTTCAAAGAGAGTGCTAACACTGACTTTGATGTGACACTCTACACCGTCGCCAATAGAAAGTACCGACAAAGAGACCTGTATCAGCCAGTAGAACAAGCTCCTTTTAGCATCATCGAAGCGTATGTGCTGACAGAGATGGATCTTCTTTTTGACAGAAGTCTCTATCGACTCTATAACAGTTGTGAGAAGAAAGGTATAAAATTTAAGATGGCCACCATACCAGACAAGATGGAAGAGATTATAATTAAACCTACAGAGTTCAACCCCGACAAGATGGTAAAGCTGTTTAATGTAGGTTATGGACTTGGTAGAAATGGCATTAAGTGGAAAGAGAAGATCTCATTACATGAATATGATAATAGCAAGTAGCTATCTGTCTGATGAAGCAACGACCTTTGTACTCAGTCTAAAAAGTGTCTCTTTATCTGTATCATCTAAAACTGGGGACATTCCAAGGATTGTATTGATGTCAAAGCAAGTTTGATTGTTGATTACTATAAATACTATAATGCTGTTGCTGTTTTAGATAATACTATTGGGAAATGGAAGAGATTCTTTTTTACTCTTAGGAAAATATATGTCAAAGAAGGTGTCCATTTTGAGATCTCTGCTATTTTTTATGTTACTGTTCTCGTTTCCACACTTGGTAAATGCGAAAATGTCTCATCAGCAAACCGAAGTAGATATCAAGCTTTCGCTTATATCAGCTATGAGTGAGACTGTTCATTCACTGCAGCAGGAACGTGGTGCTTCTTGCGGTTATGTCAGTTCCGAGGGTAGGCAGTTTAAAGAAAAACTGCGATCTATTACGTCGACGAGTGACAAAAAAATAAAATTGCTTCAAGTACTTCTGACAAAAGAACAGAGCATTGTGGCAAAATCACTCTCTAATGAGAGCCAAGTCGCATTAGAGCAAACCTTTGAACAGCTCTATGTCATAAGAGAAGACGTCGTTAGTCTGCATATTGATTTTGCAAAGACCTACTCCAAATATACACAAGCAATTGCATTGATGCTTTTAAACATCTCTAACCTGGCCGACTCTTTTGATGAGAAAGCCTTGAGTGACAGACTCTACACCTACTCTATTATTTTGATGTACAAAGAGAGTATCGGTCAAAAACGGGCAGCCTTGAGTGCCCTGTTTTCAAAAGAGCAATTTTCAAAAGAGATATTCGAATATTTTTTGACCTCAAACACGACGGAACAGATCTATCTAAAAAGTTTTCTGCACAACGCTGACATAGGAGCTAAAGAGCTCTATGTCAATACATTTGACGATCCGTCCATACAAAAAGTAAAAAAGTATGAGCTATTGGCTATGGAAAAACTTTCCGGTAAAAAGATCGCTGTAGATCCTCAGCAATGGTTTACAAATGTGACACGAAAGATAGACCTTGTCCAAACGGTTGAGTACAGAGTCTTTAAAGATGCTTTGGGGATAGCTGATGCGCTCAACAGAGCTTCTCTTCTCGCATTAACTGAAGAAGAACAGCATTGGATAGAGACACATACGGTAAAGATCGGTGTTGAACAGTGGACGCCGGTCGTTTTCTCAAATGATGGAAAAGATATAGATGGGGTCGCGGGCGACTTTACAAAAAAGATCATTGAAAAGACAGGGCTTAAGATAGAGATAGTCAATGACAATTGGGACACACTGCTCAAAGATTTTGAAGCTAAAAAGATAGACCTTCTTCCTGCAACGTACTATACTGCTAAAAGGGCTGAGTTTGGTCTCTACAGTGACGGCTATTTTAAGATGAAAGATGCCATCTTTGTCAAAGAGTCAAACAGAGCCATACGATCGCTCAAAGACCTCGAAGGAAAGAGCCTGGCCATTCCAAAAGGGTACGGGACAATCGACAAACTGAAAAAAGAGTTTCCGAAAATAAACCTTGTGTTGACAAAAGACCTTGATGACTCCATCAACAGAGTGCTTAACGGAAGAGTCGTTGCCCTTTATGAAGGGCAGATAGCAGCAGAGTCAAAGATAAAGAATGAGCTTATCGAAGGGTTGCGAAGCGTCTCTGTCAAAGCATTTAAAGCCCCGACACTGCACTATTTTTCAAATACCGATGAGCCGATCTTACACGCCATCATTCAAAAAACACTGCAAGGTTTGTCCTATCAGGAAAAAGCAGACATCTTTGCAAAATGGACAACACCTCAAAGGGGTATTGAGTTAACAACAGCTGAACAGCAATGGCTAAGTAGAGAAGAGGCTGTCACGTATGTTTTTGATCCTGAATGGAAGCCCCTGGAGTGGATGGACAGTCTTGGTAACCATCAGGGTGTTTTGTCTGATATCATCAAGTCTATCGAAGAGAAAAGCGGCATAAATTTTGAACCTGTGGCCTCCAAGACATGGATTGAGGCGATTGACAAAGTCAAACAAAATGAAGCGGTCATGTTTAGCGGTGTCGGTGTGACAGCTGCACGTAAAAAGTATCTAAACTTTTCCGATAAACCTCTTTTCACGACACCATATGTCTTTGTAAGTAAACAAGGTGTCTACCAACTGGATGGATTTGACGGCCTGCATGGTGAAAAGATCGAAGCGATCGAAAACTCTACGATTGACGATCTGCTTAAAGAAAACAGGCCTGAACTGGTGTATAAGACCATCCAAACGATCGATCAAGGCTTCCAGAGAGTGCGCGATGGTGACATTGACATCTTTATCGTCAGTGGCGCTATTGCAAAATATTATATTAATATTCTGGGCTATGATGATCTAAAGATATCATATAAAACAGACCTGCGTCTTGAACTCAAGATCGCGCTTAGAAATGATATGCCCAAAGAGCTTATGAGTATTATCAACAAATCAATAGCGTTGATGAGTAAAAAAGAGATCAGTGACATTGTCCATAAATGGACAGAAGTCAATGTAACAGAGAAAACCGACTGGGCTATGATCGGTCAAATAATGGGTGTCATTGCTTTAATACTCCTTTTCATTCTCTATAATAACTATAAATTAAAGAGTAAGGTCAAAGAGAAAACAGCCGACATTGAGAAACAGAAAGACGCGCTCAAGGCCTTAAGCGAAAATCTTGAAGTGAAAGTACAAGAGCGAACGGAAGACCTTGAAGAGGAGCGAACCTTTGTCAATACGATCATGAACGCACAGGAAAACTTTGTTGTCACAAGTGATGGAAAATGTCTGAAAACGGTCAACAGAGCATTTCTTGAGTTTTACGAGGTCAAAGATGTTGATGCGTTTCGGACCAAGTTTGGTGATTGTATTTGTGACACGTTTAACACCGATGCTTCTAATGAGTATGTACAAAAAAAGATGGGCGAAGAGAGCTGGCTTGAATATGTCTCAAGCAGGCCTGAACAGACCCATAAAGTATCTATCATCTTAGATAACAGAGAGAATATCTTTACGATCACCGCTGCAAACATACTCTTTAAACATGAAGAGATGAAGGTAGCAGTCTTTAGCAATATAACCGAATTGGAACAAGAGAAGACCAAAGCAGAAGAGGCTACACAGTCAAAATCAGAGTTTCTGGCAAACATGTCCCATGAGATACGGACACCCATGAACGGTATTATCGGTATGACCCATCTTGCGCTCCAAACTGACTTAAATACAAAACAGAAAAACTACCTTCAAAAAGTGGACAACTCCGCAAAATCTCTGCTGGGTATCATCAATGATATTTTGGACTTTTCAAAGATAGAGGCAGGAAAACTGACGATCGAGAAGATCGACTTCGACATGTTCAGTGTGATGGACAACATCATCCATCTTATTGAAGTCAAGGCAGAAGAGAAAGATCTTGAACTGATCGTGAGCTATGGCAAAGATGTTGGTAAGAACTTCCATGGAGACAGTCTTAGGATCTCTCAGATCTTGACAAACCTACTGAGTAATGCCGTTAAGTTTACAGAAAAGGGAGACGTCAGTGTCTATATCACTAAGGTCAGTTCTGAACGCTACCGCTTTGAGGTAAGAGACACAGGAATTGGTTTGACACAAGAGCAGATAGATAAACTCTTTAAATCATTTTCTCAAGCAGATGGCAGTACCACCAGAAAATATGGTGGTACTGGTCTGGGTCTTACCATCTCAAAACAGCTTACGGAATTGATGGGTGGTAAGATCTGGGTTGAGAGTGAAGCAGATGTCGGTAGTAAGTTCATATTTGAGATCAATCTGCAGGAGCGTGAAAACAGCAAGAACTACAACCTGTTTGGAGAGAAAAGAGTATTGGTGGTCGATGACAATGAATCCTGGCATGAGATCTTATCGTTTACTCTTGAGACATTCGGTATAGAGGTCGAACATGCTTATAATGGTCAAGAAGCTATTGTTAAAGTCGAGACGTCAGAACAGCCTTACGACCTTATACTAATGGATTGGAGTATGCCGGAACTTGACGGTATTCAGACCACTAAAAATATACAAAAAAATAGTGGCAAAGAAGAGATACCGACCGTGGTGATGATAAGTGCATATAACGAAGAGAGTATCGTCAACTCTGCCAAAGAGGCCGGTATTGATATCTTTCTTCAAAAACCGATCAATCCCTCTATTTTGAATGATATTCTCAGTGGGATCTTTTTGGATGATGAGAGTATAAAGCACTCTGTCAGTGAGAGTAAGACAAGTCTCAAAGAGCACATGCCAACTTTAAAAGGAAGCCATATCCTATTGACAGAAGACAATGATACAAATCAGGAGATCATTTTAGGTCTGCTTGAAGAGAGCGGTATTATCATCGATATTGCCAATAATGGTCAAGAAGCTGTTAATATGTACAGAGCAAATCCTGAAAAATATGAATTGATCTTCATGGATCTGCAGATGCCTGTTATGGATGGATATGAAGCGACCAGGATCATTAGAGAGAGTGACAAAGATACACCTATCATAGCCCTGACTGCCAATGCTATGGTAGAAGATATAGAGCGAACACATAGTGCAGGGATGAATGAACATTTAAACAAACCCATAGAGATCGAAAGACTTTATGCGACCTTGTTAAAATACCTTAGTAAAAAAGTAGAAAAGGTTTCTGCTCCATCAGTAGATGAAGCGCCTGCCTTGAGCGTGCCGAACTTTAAGACACTTGACACGGCAAAAGGCTTAGACTATTTAGCAGGTGATATAAAGATATATCTGCAGCTTTTACATAATTTTTTGAAAAAATACCGTTCTATAGAATTAGAGAAAATGGATGCTGAAGCGTTTTCAAGGGCTACTCATACACTTAAGGGTTTAAGTGCCAGTGTTGGTGCAAAAGAACTTCATAAAGTGGTCTCACAACTGGACAAAACACAAGACAGAACACTGCTCTCAGAGTTCAACATACAGTTAAAACGTGTCATTGATGATCTGCAAGAGAACTTGATTTTTGCTGATGAGCCTGCATCAAACAGTAAAACAGAGACCTTAAGTACTGCGATGAGAGATGACTTGTTTGAAAAACTTACAGGGGCGTTAGACTCCATGGAGCCAGAACAGTGTGAGTCAATTATTGATACCTTCTCAAACTATACACTCTCTGAGAAAGATAGCGCTGTAATCAAAAAAATTAGACTGTTTATAGAAGAATATGATTTTGACGAAGCTTCAGAACTTCTACAAGATCTTCACAAAGAGGAGAATTCACCATCTTAATCATAGCATCACTCATAGCAGGACTGGGACTTTTCTTCTTTGGTATAGCACTTTTAACGGACCATCTTAAACAGCTAAGTGGTAAAGCCCTTCGCGAGAAGATAGCAAAATGGACAGATAAAAAGAGTCATGGCCTTTTGTGGGGTGGTATCTTGATCACGATGACACAAAGTACAGCAGCTGCTACTTTTATACTAATAGGGATGATGCGTTCAGGGATGATGAGCGTCAAGAAGTCCATCCCTGTTCTTATCGGCGCCAATATGTTTGCCGGCATGATCGTCTTTATATTGGTCATCGATATACAGACCTTTGTCTTTTTAGTCCTTGGTATTGCAGCGCTGCTTTTTACCAGTGACAGTGCCTATAGGTTTAAAAACATCTCAGGGGCTGTTCTTGGGATGGCTATTTTGTTTCTTGGTTTGACCATCATGCAAAATGGTGTTGCGCCTTTGTCGGATGCCACCTGGTTTAAAGAGACCATAGCGTATGCACACGGCTCATATGCTCTGGCATTTGTTATTGGGGCCGTATTGCGGCTGTTGATGCAGTCTGGATTGGCTGTTATTGTCTTTAGTATTGCGCTTGAGAGAGCTGGTCTTCTCTCTATGTATGAAGTGATGATGATCTTATATGGCTCGACTATCGGCTCATCTATTTTGACCTATCTTCTCTCTTCGAAGTTAACCGGTAATTCTAAACAGCTGGCAATGTTTCAAGTCTCATACAACATAGTGGGAATACTTTTGATGCTTCCGCTGTTTTATCTTGAGGTCGCTATGGAGATACCGCTAGTCAAAGCATTGGCAGAGTCTATTGCAACAGAGGGCGGTACTCAGGTCGCTATTGTAAACTTACTTTTCAATGCCCTTCCCGGAGTGCTCCTTTTCTTCTTTGTCACCCCTGTGGCAGAACTGCTTAAACGCTTGTGGCCAGAGTCCATCGAAGAGACGATCTCCAAGCCAAAATATATTCATGACCAGATGGGTGAAGACCCTACAAGCTCCATCGACCTTATCCATCTGGAGCAGAATAGACTGCTTGAGATCATATCAACATCGTTTAATACCATACGAGAAGGCAGACAGCTCTTGGAGAGAAAAGTGTTTCATGACGCTTTTGAGACACTAAGCGGCTCGATCAACGAAGCGATAACAGATCTGACAAGCAGAGCCTCCTTGTCACCTGAACAGTACAGTAAGATCAATATTATTTTAAATAACCAACACCTCTTGGAGACAGTTAATAGCTCTTTAGAAAAGTTAGGTTCAGAGCTGCACAACATAAAGAAGATCAAAGCCGGTGCACAGTTTTCAAATATAGTCGTTGAAGGGTTAGATACTATTTTATTGACCTTGATCGATGTCGCAACAGAGAAAGATGCGTTTGACATGGAGCTTATTGCTATGATGACCTCAAGTGAAGGCAATGGTATTTCAAAAGTCCGTTCTGCCTATCTAGATGAAGAGCGCGATGTAGATACGGCGGCTAAGATGCTGCTTCTCTCTGCTACAAACTTGACAGAGCGTCTCATAAATGATTTTGGTGAGATCGGTAACAACTACCAAAAAATAGAAGCTATTAACTAAAGGAGAAAAGGGAACATGAAAAAAATTCTAGTCGTGGATGATGAACCTCTCAATATCAATATTTTGGTCGATCTTTTAAAAGACAACTACAAGATGATGGCTGCAAAAAATGGCAAACAAGCACTAAAAGCAGCCCGCTCATCCAACAAGCCTGACCTTATCTTACTAGACATCATGATGCCAGAGATGGATGGCTATGAGGTCTGCTCGATCTTGAAAGAAGACAGTGCGACGAAAGATATCCCTGTCATGTTTGTTTCAGCCATGAATGAAGACTCTGATGAGACAAAAGGGTTTGAGTTGGGGGCGGTTGATTATATTACCAAGCCTATCTCTCCTAGAATCCTTCAAGCGAGAGTACAAACACATCTGGCACTGACGCAACAGGCTTCAGAGCTTAAAGCAGCGCACGCGCTAATACAAAAGCAGCAGCAGCGTATGCAAGATGAGTTAAATGTTGCCCGCGATATTCAGCTCTCCATGGTGCCAAAAGTCTTCCCTTCCTTTGATGCCATCGATGTCTTTGCAAGACTGGAGCCAGCACGGGAGATCGGGGGTGATCTGTACGATACCTTTATGATCGACAGCGAATCTTTATGTCTCTGTGTTGGCGATGTCTCTGGAAAAGGTGCCCCAGCAGCACTCTTTATGGCGATGACCAAGACACTGATAAAGTCTTATGCTTCTTCTGACCTCTCAACGGCTAGTATTATGACCCGAGTCAATGATGAACTGTGTGAAAACAATGATGAAAACCTGTTTGTAACCGTCTTCTTGTCTATTTTAAACATCAATACCGGTGAGCTCAAGTTTACCAATGCTGGGCACAACTACCCCTACATCATCAAAGCCGATAAAACGCTTGTGACACTGAGAGAGAAACATGGTCCTATCGTGGCCGCTATGGAAGGCTTGACCTATAAAGAGTCGAGTATTATTTTGGATGAGGACGACACACTGTTTCTGTTTACAGACGGTGTGACAGAGTCCATGAACGCGCAAGAAGAGCTTTATGGAGAAGCTCGGTTAGAGGATTTTCTTCTCAAGAGTGATATACGCGATGTCAGGTCGACGATCAATGGTTTAATCGATGATGTAGCCCTGTATGAGGATGGAAATGCCCAAACAGATGATATTACGGTCTTGTCTTGTTACTATCGTGGTCAAAAGATCGTGGCTTCAACCAACATATCGATTGCCAATACGCTGGGTAATATTGAAAAGGTGATAGAACATTTTGATGCATTCTGTGCTGTAAACAACATTGCGATGCCTGTAAATCAAAAGATCAACCTCTCACTTGATGATCTTATCAATAATATCATCTCTTACGGGTATAGCGATGAATTGGAGCACATGATCGATATTCAATTCAAACTCTTTGAAAACAGTTTGATGGTCGTTGTTGAAGATGATGGAGTTCCATTTAACCCATTTGATGGAGACGGCGTTGATGTCTCCTTGTCTATTGAAGAGAGAGCGATAGGCGGCTTGGGTATACACCTCATAAAGAAGCTTATGAACAGCTCCGATTACCAGAGGCAAGCTAACAAAAATGCTGTTGTTCTGACCATAGACTTATAGTGTCAAACAGTATAATATGATAAATATAATTGTAAATAAAAAGGTAAATATAGATGGAAATGCTCGAAACTCAAAAGAACGAATATAAAGTAATAGAATTCTCCGGTAATCTGGACACTGCTACATCACCTGATGTGGAGAAAAGAGTTAATGCCTGTATAGATGAGGGTGATCTCAAGTTT
>JAUVKK010000051.1 GCA_030596305.1 Helicobacteraceae bacterium
AAAGGTCGCCCCTTGAAAGGCAAACATAGTGTGGGCGGATGGAAAGGAACGTTCATTACTGCCATCGGGGCGTTCACGCTTAATTGTGTATTTGAGAGCGAAGGTTGTTGCTGTTGAGGTGGCAATGGACTTGTAAAACTGGACCTGGCCCTCATTGTCATCCATATAGAAAGTGCTTCCATACGCAGTGGCTGGGATGATAAAGGCGAGACCATTGCCAATGTACTCTACCGTATTGTCATTGGCTAGAATGTTTTGTGTGAAAAGTATAAAAAAAAGAAGAGTTAAGCGATTAAACATAAATTGATTATAACCTAGTTTACAGTCAAAGGGCACCTCTAGAAAACCGGCAATCTCAGAGGTACTCAAACAGTGTGTGAAACTTTTTGGTTACTAAATGGTAACAAATGTGTATCGAAAGCAGTTTCTATAGAGTAATAGAATATAATAGATTTAAGGCACATCTAACAAGGTTCGGTCTTGATCGGCATTTAGAGATGCTTACATAACTAAAGGAGCCTAGACATGGCAAAAGTTCTAAAGAAAAAAGTAGTAAAGACAGTCGCTAAAAAAGCAGCAAAAAAAGTAGCACCAAAAGGTACTGCAAAAGCAGTCGCGAAAAAAGTGACTAAAAAAGTTCTCAAGAAAAAAGTGACAACTAAAAAAGCGGCTACGAAGGTTGCAAAAAAGACAGCTAAGAAGGTGGTAAAAAAAGCAGCGGCTAAGAAAGTTGTTAAAAAATCAGCTAAAAAAGTTGTGAAAAAAGCACCTGCAAAAAAAGTAGTCAAAAAAGCGGCACCTAAAAAAGCTGCAAAGAAAACAACTTCTAAAAAGAAATAGTTAACAATTCTTTACAGTTCTGTCTAGCATCAGCTAGCAGAATTGACCCCTCATAACTTCGTTTCGTTCCTTTAGTCATATTAGTAGTCAAAATATCCAAAACTCTTATATGTTATACTCTGTGAATAGCACGCTTTGGAGTCCGCATGATCAATCAAAAAGTTCCCAACCTATTTTTAGCATTGCCTGTTTTAATCGAGGCAAAAGAGCATATTTTGCAGGAGTGGTTGGCTTTTGAAGAACTTCGCCATATCCTGGTCGGGCATAATATAGAAGCTGACTTTTTTTATAACCATTTTGCAAGCGGTGTTTTTGACTATTTTATGGAAGTGATCCGAGGCAATAAGGAGATTGGAGACTGCCCTGTTATCGGTGACCTTCTGGAGTATCTTAAAGACCGTGATGTTTCGGCAGATGAACTTTTTATTATCTGCAGCCACTTCCGTAGAGCGATGCTGGACTACTCTTACGAATCAGAATTTAACTCAAAAGTGATCTTTGATGAGATCTCCTATGTCTTTGATCTTAATTTCACCGGGGTACTAAAACGTTATACGGGAACGATCTACCAAAAAGAGCTTGAGATCGAACGTAATGTCAAGCTCCTCAATGAGTATAAAAAAGCGATCGATGCAAGTGCGATCGTCTCCAAGATGGACCCTGAAGGGAAGATCACCTTTGTTAATGACAACTTCTGTGAAGTCAGCGGTTACAGCCGAGAAGAGCTGATCGGAAAAGAGCATAACACGATCTTGACCGCCGATGAAGATCAGCCCTTTGAAAGACAGTTTTTAGAGACGATCGCACCGAAAAGCATCTATAATAAAACACTTAAAAAGAGAAAAAGCGATGGCAGCTTCTTTTATGTAGACAGCACGATCGTTCCTATTGTCAATACAGAAGGCCTGGTGTCAGAGTATATCGTTATCGGGTATGAGGTGACGACCTTGATCAAAGCCGAAAAAGAAGCGGTGGAAGCCGGGATCTCTAAAGAGTATTTTCTCTCCAACATGTCGCATGAGATCCGTACGCCACTTAACGCGATCTTGGGTTTTGTCAGTATCTTGCAAGATGAGGTAGAAAACCAAACGCATAAGAAATACCTTGAGATCGTGCTTAACAGCGGTGAGAATCTGCTGACGATCATCAATGACATCTTGGACTTCTCTAAGCTGCGCAGCGGTGAGTTCACCATCGAAAAAAGCCGTTTTAACCTGCATGAAGAGTTAACCCACACTCTGGAACTTTTTGTTGCGAGCGCCAATGAAAAAGAGATCACGATGCTGGCCTACCTTGATCCGTTTATTCCCTATGAACTTGAGGCAGATCCGCTTCGTATCAAACAGATCGTTTCAAACTTTATCAGTAATGCCATTAAGTTTACACCGGCTGAAGGTACGGTCGAGCTCGAAGCATTTTGTGATGACGGGATGCTCCGTGTCGCCATTAAAGATACGGGGGTCGGGCTGGCAGAAGAGGATCAAAAACGTATCTTCAACGCCTTTACGCAGGCAAAGAACACAGAGACCTTTACAGGGGGAAGCGGTTTAGGATTGGCGATCTGTAAAAAACTGGCTGAGCACATGGGCGGAGATGTCTTTGTCGAGTCCACTCTGGGAAAAGGGAGTGTCTTTACCCTTGAGATACCGGTACTCCCGTATGAAACAAAGACCTTTGAGATGTTTAATATTGAACCGTTCAAGAAACTGACCATGGCACTGCTTCGTAAAAACGGCACCTTGTCAAAGACCCTGGTCTCACTGCAGCGCTACCTGAATATTTTTGACCTGGATGTCATTATGATAGATGAACTGCAAGTTGACAGTTACGATCTACTCTTCTTTTCTGATGCAGAGGTCAATGAGGCAATGCGTTACGAGATCGCTGAACAGATGCTGCCTTCTATTGCGATCATGGACTACTTTGACAGCCGGTATGAGCATGTGGAGAACATCACGCCGCTCTACTTCCCGATCTACTGCTCTAAACTCTACCACACCTTCCTGGACTCTTTGCACCTCTCTAAAGAAGAGGACGCATCACTGCTTCCAAATGAACCTAAAAAGCGTTATTTCAAAGGTAATGTCTTGGTTGCTGAAGATAACAGTGCCAACCAGGAGCTTATCAAGATCATATTAGAGAGTTACGGACTGCATTATCTTATCGCTTCGGATGGACAAGAGGCTGTTATGCGTTTCAAATCAGGTACCTTTGATCTGGTGCTTATGGATGAACAGATGCCTAAGAAAAGCGGTTCGCAGGCAACAGAAGAGATTCGCAAGTTTGAGAAGAGACGTGAGCGTATACCGACACCGATCGTTGCTCTGACAGCAAATGTACTCAAAGGTGAGAAAGAGAAGAGCCATCAAAAAGGTTATGATGAGTTTTTAGGCAAGCCTATTGTTTTGAAAGAGATGGAGGAGGTCCTGAGCCATTTTCTGGAAGAGAAAGAGGAGGGCTGTATGCTAACTGCTAGTGTAGAGGCTGAACAGGCCGCCTCTACTCATGAGGTCAATGTCAGTAAATTGGCTGAAGAACTTATGTTGGATAAAGATCAGGTTCTGCGGCTTATGAAGATCTACTCTAAAAAGATGACCGAGAGTTTAGCGGAGCTCAAAGAGGCGATAGAGGAGCGAGACTATAAGGTTATAGGTCATTTGGCACACTCGATCAAAGGCTCAAGCAGTAACTTTAGAATTGAGGGCATTGTTACCTTGGCCTACGAACTTGAAAAAGCGGCGTATGCGAAAGAGGATACTTTTGATTTTAAAACAGTTTATGAGGAGATTGTAAAAGAGTTTGACTCGATCGCTGTTAGTGAATAGTGCCAGGACGACAGATCACTAACTAAAAACTACATCTCGATGTAGTAACCGATCCCGGAAGCATTTTTAATAATCGGTGTCGGCATCAGTTTGCGCAGACGCCAGACAAGAGTACGGACATTGTTCTCGGTTGCCCCTTCATCTTCCCAAACATAATTGACAGCCTGCTCGAAACTGACAATAACGCCGAGCTGTGCCACCAGGAGACGAATAAAGGTGTTCTCTTTTTTGGTAAGTTTGAGCATCTTATCTTTATAAAAGACCTTGTCAAGATCGATATCAAGATGATAACCGTCACCAAAAGGGATAATCGGCTTATCTGAGACTTTTTTGGCAAAAAGAAGTTTTTCTAAATGGCTTTTGTCAGACTTGAGAGTAGTAAGGTCTTCGTCACGCTTTTTCTCTTCCTCATATTTATAGAGTGCCATCTGAATCGTACCGTGAAGTGATTGCGGATCAAAAGGTTTGACGATATAGCCGTAAGGTTCACTGGTCTTGGCTGCAGAGATGATCTCATTCTCAAAATGCGAGGTTAGAAAGATAAAGGGCAGGGCGTGTTTTTCATGAATGTAGTGAGCAAGCTCAATACCGTCGTTCATCTCTTGCAAAGAGATATCAAGCAAGATCAGGTCCGGTTCATATATTTTAATTTTATTACGCGCCTGAATAGCGGTGTCGGCAGTAGATACCACCTCATACCCAAGTTTCTCAAGGGACATCTTTAAGTTTAATGCTGTGACTTCGTCATCTTCAACAATCAATATCTTTTGACTCATTTCTCACCCTGTATAAGTTTTTTTGATGTAATAAAATCTAGTTACTACAGTTTTAACACAACTTAGATAAATGTGATATAAAGGTGATTTATTACTATTTATAAAATGAGATAATTAGAAGAAAAGGGTAAAAAAGGGAGTATTTGACCAACAAAAGCCGTTAGTGCATGGTATAACCTATTCCTCTTACGGTCTTAATATAATCTTTTCTTTTATCCGGATCGATCTTCTCTTTAAGACGATTGATAGCTACATTGACAGTTCGGCCTTGATAATTCTCGTTTTTCCCCCAAACATGTTTAAGAAGGTAGTCACGTTTTAAGACAGTGTTTTTACTCTCTATAAAGATATGCAATAGGTCAAACTCGAGTTTGGTAAGTTCAACAGTCTGACCGTCGATAATGATTTCACGTGAGCGAAGGTCGAGTTCGATGTCGCGGAACTTTACTTTGTGACTGAGTTGTGAGGCTTGAGTACGGCGCAGTACCGCTTGGATACGGTAAAAAAGTTCCTGCATATCAAAAGGTTTGGTGATGTAGTCATCAGCACCGCGCAAGAAACCCTCTTCGATATGGTACTTTGTCGCTTTTGCAGAGAGGTAGATAACGGGAATCTGCATACCCTGATCACGAAGCATAGCGATAAATTCGCTCCCTTCGATGTCCGGAAGGTTTCTGTCCATAATAATTAGGTCGATGTTCTCTTCTGAGATAGCCTGACGAACATTTTTAGTGCTCAAAAAGCCAAGCGTATCATAACCCTCTTTACTCAGTCTGTGTTCAAGTACTTCGAGTAGATCTTCTTCGTCTTCTACGATCAATATTTGTGCTGGCATTAGATGTCCCATTAGTTTGATGGTAGTACTTTATACTCTTTATATAACACTTGGGTTACAGAGCAACGCTCTAATGTAACCTAATTGTTACATTGGCAATACCTTACAAATGCAGTTTTATTGTGTTGTATATTTACGCTGAATGCCAGTTGTAAAACTACTTACATTATATATAAAGGGTTTGCTAGATGTTGTAACCTAACTGTTTCAGTATGGTAGTTTTGACGTAATAGAAGGCCTTTATAATACGGCTAATTAAATTAAGGAGCCTTCCAAATGGCAATGAACACAAAAATGAAATCGGCAATCGCACTTAGTAGCTTAACAGCAGTATTATTAACTTTTTCGGGTTGTGGATCTGATGATGAGACGACTTCGACTGGCGGTGGATCTGGAGTCTCTTGTCTTGAGGGAACAGTATTAAGTGGCGACTGTACATCTGATATTACATTGACAAAAGATATGCAGTGGGAGATCGATGGTCTTGTAAAGATCAAAGATGGAGCTACATTGACGATCGAAGCCGGTACAACTGTTTATGGTAAAGAGGGCGCAAACTATATCGTTGTCACTAAAGGTTCTAAGATCATGGCAGTGGGAACTGCAGCTGAGCCTATTATCTTTACATCTGAAATCGCTAAAGATAATCAAGTGCTTGGTGATGTAGGTCAGTGGGGTGGTTTGACTATTCTTGGTTCTGCACCGATCAATCATGCAGACGCTTTTTATGAAGTAGATGAGACTGATGCTGATTTTGCATTTGGTGGTACAAACGCAGTAGATAACAGTGGTGTCTTGCAGTATGTCAAAATCTTAAACTCTGGAAAAACAATCGTTACTGATCTTGAGATCAATGGGCTCTCTCTTGCAGGTGTTGGTTCAGGTACAACAGTTGAGAACATCGAAATTATCAACTCTTCAGATGACTGTTTAGAGATCTGGGGTGGTACAGTTAATGTATCTGACATAGTTATGACCAACTGTAATGATGACAGCTTCGACTTGGATTATGGTTACGTTGGTAATGCTACAAACATTACGGTTAACGTGACATCAGCAGGTGCACACTCAGGTTTTGAGATCTCTAGCGGTGGGGATTCTCCAATGACAGAGCCAACAATTACAAACTTTACAATTACAAAAGTTGATGGGACTAATGATGGCGGTATCTATATTAAAGATGATACAACGGCACCTCACTTTGTAAACGGTACTATTACCACTGCAGGTCTTGACACGACATTTAAGACTAAACTAGCCTTTAGTGCAGCACAAAACAATACGCTGACGATGACAAGTGTAACTGCTAGTCCATCGGTTTCCGCTTCTGGTTCTGGAGAGACAGATATCTTAGCTATCTACAATAATCAATAAATAATAGGCGCAATATGCGTCTCTAGTCTGCGAATGATCTAATCATAGTTGTGCATGCTTGAGCATCTCAACTACTTCTTTTTTCAATTGTAACTTTCTTGTAACATTTCTGTATCTTTCCTGTAATTTTAAATCTTTATAATCGGTTATTAATTTGTCAATAATATTTTGATGTATATAGGATCCTAATGCGTAATCTTACTCTACTATCTTTTTTAACCGCCA
>JAUVKK010000254.1 GCA_030596305.1 Helicobacteraceae bacterium
CCCAGTGTATAGATCTCAACATCGTAGTCCAGTAATGCATCAAAGAGAGGCTTCAGTTCAACACCTTTATCGTCACCGCCTAGGATGAGGTGGATGTGTTGTTCTTTATAACGCTCGACTGCAGCCAGTGTAGCATCGATATTTGTTGCTTTGGTATCATTGACCCAGAGGCGACCTTGCTGGTCGTGAAGCTCCTCTTGACGGTGAGGGTCTAACTCAAAGGCGTTCATCTTCTCATAGTCTATTGTGTCATATAGGACTTTTTCAACACCCATTGCGATGATAGCATCAAGTAAAAAAGCTCCCTTGAACTTGATCTTGTCTGTCTCGATACCAAAATAGGCAGCCAGATCTTGGTCGTTTTCGTAGGTGATCAAAAAGGCATCTGTTTCAACGTCTGCAAACGCTTTGGGAACAATCGCGACTTCTCCCTCTTTCATAGTTGCAAGAGGTTTGAGTTTTGCCTTGTAGTACTCTTCGTAGCTGCCATGCCAAGAGAGATGGTCAGGCGCGATAGGCAGAAGAAGGTAGATGTTAGGGGTAGCTTCATTAGTGTAGTGCAGGGTAAAAGAGCTGGTCTCTAAGATCCAGATGGGGGCATCGATATCCAGATCGGCTAAAGGGGTGCCGATATTCCCACCGGCCTGTGAGCCTTTTTCTGCAAGAAGGTGCTGTAACATCTGTGTGGTTGTCGTCTTGCCATTGGTACCACTGATCCAGATATTAAAAGGCAGCTTTTCTGATGCAAGCGGTGATGAACTTCCCAGAAAAAGATCATATTCGCTGATGAGGTTTTGAGCTCGTTGAATGAGTGCATGTTCTGGAGGCATACCCGGTGAAGGGATCTCTATAGAAGAGTAGTTAGGATCAAACTCTTGAGAAGGCTTAAGCGAGTTATTATCTTCATCTTTGAAGGGTTTTGTCACCTTGTCATCGTAAAAGTTGGCAGGACCATGATGTTTGGCGATGGCCTTAGTCGTGATACCGTAGCCAAAGAGGGTGAGGTTGATGTTCTTCTTCACTGTTTTAGCCATCTTAACGAATTTTCAGAGTGATCAGTGCAAGCAGGTTAGAGAGCATCGCAATGATCCAAAAACGGACAATGATCTTGTTCTCTGCCCACTGCTTCATCTCAAAGTGGTGGTGGATAGGGGCCATTAAAAAGACACGTTTCTTTCGTAGTTTGAAACTACCCACCTGCAAGATAACAGAGATGGTCTCAACAACAAAGATAAAGCCGATTAAGATCAGTAGAAACTCACTTTTAGAGATAATACCCATATAGCCGATAAAAGCACCGAGTGTCAGTGAACCGCTGTCACCCATAAAGACGGCGGCAGGGTGACAGTTAAACCATAGAAAACCAACCAGAGAACCGACAAGAGCACTGGCGATGATGGCCACTTCACCGACGGGGAAGTTAGGTAGTAAGAGATAGTTACTGACGATAGCATTTCCGGTGATGTACACGAGGACAGAGAGTGTTAAAAGGGCAAAGACAGAAGGGACTGTTGCCAAGCCGTCAAGTCCATCTGTAAGATTAACAGCATTAGATGCACCCACCATAATAAAGGCCCAGAAAAGGAGAGCCACATAGCCCATATCTAAAAGGGGTGTTTTATTAAAAGGGACATAGAGGTCAGTGTTCATGTCTGAGAAGTGACAGAGGAAAAAAGCGATGGCACCGGCGGCAAGGAACTGCAAAAGCAGTTTCATGCGCGCAGTAAGCCCGGCCAGGTTGGCATTTTGTTTGATCTTTGACCAATCATCCTGAAAGCCGATAAGTGAGAAAAAGAGCAGCGTCATTAATCCGCCGATGGCGTAGGTGTCAAAGAGTTTGATACTCATCAATGAGGCAACGATAGTGGCCATAATAAAGACAATACCGCCCATGGTAGGAGTTTTAGCTTTAGCCTGATGTGTATCAGGAGCCCAGTCATTAATAGGTTGGACGCTAGATGTTTTTTGTGCCCAGCGGATAAAACGCGGCATTAAAAACATGGTCAGTGTGAGCGCGATGAAAAAGGCAAACCCTGCACGTACCGTGATGTATTGAAAGAGGTTAATGTTGAGTGTTTCGTAGAGCCAATAGAGCATATAAATCCAGTCTATAAAGTTAAAAGCGTTAGCTTAATTTATATAGGTAATAGGGTTAAAAGCGATATTTTAATATAATCCGCGCATA
>JAUVKK010000149.1 GCA_030596305.1 Helicobacteraceae bacterium
GTATAGTCTACCATAGTGCCAATATGGGCGGTTCTGGAATCATAAGGGCTGGTCAATAACTATTGAACCCTAAAAGGGAGTTCGATAACAAACTCTGCTCCACTATAGTGTTCACCCTCATGATCAAACTCCCTGTTATATGCCGTAACAGAACCCTCAAAATGTTTAACAATGATCTCATAACTCATATAGAGACCAATACCGGTACCAATACTTTTGTGTTTAGTTGTAAAGTAGGGTTCAAAAAGTTTATCTTCTACAGCCAGATCTATACCGCCGCCACTGTCTTTTACAGAGATAATGATCTTGTCTGATCTCTTTTCTATATCAATAAAGAGCAGTCTATGGACGCTGTTTTCAAGTGTCTCAAGTTGAAAAATAGCGTTATTTAAGATGTTGATAAAAACCTGTATAAGTGCATTTCTAAAACCAAAAATAGTTACCTGATCAATATCTTTTATAAGGGTGATCTGCTTACTTCTGATCTTCGTCTCAATCAGTGTCAACGTTGCATTCATAGCTTCATCCAACTCAAACAGCTCTTCCTTTTTCTCCTGTTTGAAAAATTTTCGAAAATCATCAATCGTATTTGACATATAGTGTATCTGCTCATTAATATTGTGTACTGTATTGGTAAATACTTCATCACTCTGCTTTCCAAAGAGCTTGTCTGTCTCGAGTCGAGTTATGTTCAGCCCAATGATATTTAGAGGTTGGCGCCACTGATGTGCAATGTTTTCCAACATCTCTCCCATCGCAGCCATCTTTGACTGTTGGAGAATGATCTGCTCGTTGAACTTCAGCTCCTCTTCTGCTCTTACCTGTTCTGTAATATCAGTATGAAATCCTGCCATACGCGATGCATTTCCCTCTTTATCATGGTAGAGATGCGCGCGGTCACGTACTGTTATCCAGTGACCATCTTTATGGCGCAGTCGATGTATGTTCTCAAAGTTATTCTCTTCACCTTTCAGACAGCGCTGGATATCCTGCATCACCCTTGCCTTATCATCTTCGTGGATATGGCTCTCCCATGTACCGTAGATATTTTCAAGCTCATGGTCTTGATATCCGAGCATCGCTTTCCACTGTGGAGAATAGTAGACCTCACCAGTAACAATATTCCAGTCCCAGATACCATCAAGACTGCCATCGACCACGAATCTGTATCGCTCTGTCATCTTCTGCAGTGAGAGTGTCCGCTCTTGTACCTTCTGTTCCAGTGTCTCGTTCAGTGCTTTAAGCTCTTTTGTCCTATCTTCAACCCTGTGCTTAAGTTTAACCATATACCTACGTTGGACAACTTCACGAATAGCTAAAACAGCCAGTAGTATCACAATGATGATGATCACCCGCTTGAACCAGAGGGTACGGTGGTCTTCCTCAGGATTATAGAGGAACCCGGAGAGATCTATAGCACTGTCGATCTTGTTACGACCTTTAAAGATCTGAGCAATATGCTCCCACCGTTTTAGATTCATATGTCCAACATCAACCAGAGGATAGAGGCTCAGTTTCTTCAACTCATTTGCTTCAAACATCAGGTGTGCACGTGTCTTGTTTTGGGTGTTATACTTGGCCAGGATAAGATCGACCATCTCCTCTTTATGCGTCAGAGCATACTCCCACCCTCGCAGACTGGCATCTCTAAATGCCTTTACCCTGTCAGGATGATGTTCCAACATCATCTCACTGGTAAAGAGTGTGTCCCCATAAAAGTCAAGACCGTAATCATTCGGAGCGATGATCGTATAAGGAACATTCTCTTGCAACAGAAAAAACGGTTCATTGCTTACATAGGCATTTAGAGCCGACGTCTTACCCTCTATAAGGTCTTTGTAGTTATAGGTGGTCTCAATAAAGTTGATCTTCTCTTTTGGTACACCGGCATGATCAAAAAGAGCAAGCAACTCACTGCTGTCATATATGTCTTTTGTGACCATAACCGTCTTACCGACAAAATCACCAGGCTTGCTAATATTATCTTCAGTCTTTGTCAACCAGATATAGGGGCTGTTTTGGAAAATAACGGCCAAGGCTACAAAAGGTCTCCCCTCTAAGCGCTCCTGGACAAGACCGGAACCACAGACTCCAAACTGCATCTCACCAGACTCGACACCATCAAAAATATTATATTTATGTGCCTCCACAAACTCAACGTCCAACCCGGCATCACGATAGTACCCCTGCTCTTTTGCTGCATAAAAGCCTGCAAACTGAAATTGGTGCAACCAGCGAAGCTGCAGTTTTACATGGATATCACTCGCATAGCTGTTGAACGATAGGAGAAGTAGCAAGAGTAATGTACGAATATAAGCTGTCATCTCTATCTGCCACCTTTCATTATTTGAGCGTGTTCTTTATTAACAATAAATCATACTATTTTTTACATATCAAAGTATATATAACCTGCTATGAGATGTATATTAAGGGCACCTCTAAAATAAATACAGAACAAAAACCCTAATGCTGACCTTTTCAGTCAGATTTACGCAACTTTAATCTAGGAAGAATTACTATATAGACAATACTAAAGAGAACGTCATCTCTATACCTTAGGAAAAGTCTTATGAATATCGCTAACAACATTACAGAACTTATTGGAAACACACCCCTCGTCAAGCTCAACTTTCCTTCGCAAGAGAGTGGTGCGACCATCTTGGGTAAATGTGAGTTTATGAACCCAACCAGTTCTGTCAAAGACCGCATCGGCTTCAGTATGATCAAAGACGCTCTAGACAAAGGGTTAATAAAAGGTGATACACGCATTATTGAGCCGACAAGCGGTAACACAGGAATCGCCCTCGCTTCTATCTGTGCCGCCCTTGGTCTCAAACTGACCCTGACCATGCCAGAGTCGATGAGTATGGAGCGTCGCAACCTTCTAAAAGCACTAGGCGCTGACCTTGTCTTGACACCTGCGGCTGCAGGAATGAAAGGGGCTATCGACAGAGCTGAAGAGCTAAAAGAGAGCCTGGACGATGCCATTGTCCTACAGCAGTTTAACAACCCTGCAAACCCGGAGATCCACCGACTGACAACGGCCAAAGAGATTCTTCGTGACACAGATAAAAGTGTCGACATCTTTGTTGCTGCGGTCGGAACAGGCGGAACATTAACAGGAACGAGCAGCGTACTTAAAGATGAGATCCCTGAGATTCAGATCGTTGCTGTTGAACCTGAAGACTCTGCTATTCTCTCTGGTGGAAAACCCGGGCCCCATAAGATCCAAGGGATCGGTGCCGGTTTTGTCCCAGCCATCTTGGATACAGAGCTCTATGGTGAGGTGATCAAAGTCAGTAATGATGATGCTATCAACACTGCTAAAACGTTAGCAAGACATGAAGGACTTCTAGTAGGCATCTCGGCAGGAGCAAATGTCTATGCTGCGATGCAAGTCGCTGCACGCCCTGAAAACCAAGGAAAGACCATCGTCACTATCCTCTGTGATACGGGCGAGCGATACTTGAGTACTGCCCTTTTTAGTGAATAAAACGCTTCTAGAGACCATTTATTGCGAGAATGGTCGACCATCTCACCTCCCTTACCATCAACGAAGAGTTAATACTAGTCTAAAACAGTTGGGCAGCACCACACAATATGACCTTGCATCACTTATTACACCTCCAGATGACACTCTCTACCGATGTCGGATCATCTATGATGACAAATCTATAAACATCCAATACCTCCCCTACCAAAAAAGAGTGATCCACAC
>JAUVKK010000202.1 GCA_030596305.1 Helicobacteraceae bacterium
GGTGAAGTGAAGTTTGAACGTTATGGGGAGAAGTTTTTGACTTTGTTGCAGAGCCTCTAAAGGTTAGAGACTCTGGTTAGAATTACTTACCGCACTTTCCTGCGCCGCATTTCATCTTTTTCTCAGACTTCTGCTTACCGCATTTGCCCTCTTTCATACCTTTACCACATTTACCGGCACCGCATTTCATCTTGCCTTCGCCGTCACGTTTACAGTCACAAGGCTTGCTAGGGTCTTTTTTAGCCGCACAGTCAGGATTTGGACAATCTTTACAGTCAGTACATCCTTTACCGTCCATACCTTTTGACATAGAGCTGCCGCATTTACCGGCGCCGCATTTCATATCAGCTGCGCTGAGTGTTGTAAAGCCGGCCATTAGAAGGGCAGCAAAGAGAAGAGTAGAGAAGTGTTTTAACATGGTAATTCCTTTTGTGATTTGCAGTTATTATACACTTTTTTAGTAAGAAAAGGTTTGGAATATAAAACAATTAAGGGTGGACCTACAAATTACTATTTGTAATGTAAAGTTTTCCTCTACAGTGTAGATATATGCTCAACAGATCAGGCAGGTTTAGGCTCAGCAGACCGTAGTGCGAGCTGATTGTCGATCATAAAGATACCGTTTCCGTCACCGACAAGTTTGAGTTTGCCGATAACATCACTGACTGTCGCTTCCTCTTCGACCTGCTCATTCACAAACCACTGTAAAAAGCCGTAAGAGGCATGGTCTTTCTCTTTGATGGCCAGATCACACAGGTTGTTAAACGACTTTGTCATCGACTGCTCATGTGCCAGGCTTTTTTCGAAACATGTCAAAAGCGATTTATAAACTGTTTTGACCGGTTTCATACCAAGCAGTTCAACATGCTCACCCTGTTCAAGCAGGTAGCGGTACACTTTGAGTGCATGTGTCTGCTCTTCCTCGTGCTGGAGCATAAACCAGTTGGCACTGCCCGCAAAGCCGTTTTCACTGCACCAGGCGGACATACCAAGGTAGAGGTAGGCTGAGTAGAACTCTTTTTGCAACTGTTTGTTGAGTAGGTCTATTATTTTTTGACTAAGCATGATAATTCTCCTTTTTTAGATTTTGTCTCATAGCTTGAGTGCTTTTATCTCGTTAACGGCGGCGATGGAGGCAATAATCTCATCGGGAACAATACCCCTGTTCAGATCATCCGGCATAAATTTACCGGTTTTGACCAATACGGATTTTAGACCAGCCTCCTGAGCACCAAAGATGTCACCTTCGATATCATCGCCGATCATCAGTGCCTCTTCTGGTCTGACCTTCATCGCTTTGCAGGCAAGATGATAGAAGTCACGGCTGGGCTTGCCGATGATCCGCGCCTCTTTACCGCTTGCATACTCCAGTGCGGCCACAAATCCGCCTGCATCCATGCTCAATGCATTGTCTTGCTCTTTGAAATAACGGTTTTTTGCAGTTGCGAGAAGCTCGCCTCCATTCATCAGGATTCGAAAAGCACTGTTCAAATGTTCAAAACTGAAGTTCTGTTGGGCATCGCCGACGACGACATACTTGCAGGGTGTTGAGGGGAGGTCATTAAAATAAGCGGCGGCATCGTCAGTCAACAGATAGTATGCGCCACTGTCGTACTCCTGCAGCAGAGCCTTGGTCACATCAAGTGCGGTAATCACTTCGGAAGCATCGATATCAAAACCCAAGTCTTGTAATTTGCTAACAACTTGTTTGCTGGTCTTTTGCGTTGTATTGGTTAGAAAACGGATTGGATAATGTTTTTTGATCTGAGCAATGGCTTCGACAGCACCCGGTATGGGTGTATCGCCTACATACAAGACTCCACCGATGTCACAGAGTATGGCCTTAATGGGTGAAGTTTCCATATGGCATGCCTCCTTTTCGAGTTATACCGCACTAGAACCTATTACAAAAAAGAGTAACATAAGCTTTAAAGGATGTAGATGTTTTTCTGATCTACTTTATACACTTAAATATAATTAAAGAGAGAATAGATGTTTGACGGAAGGTTTGGATACTCTATCTGTATAAAACGGTAGTTTTTATGATGAACATTTTGATCGGTATATGATGCTTGCAGGGGTATTGTGAAGGGGGAGCGATGAAAATCTATCTTAAAGAGGGTGATATAACCCGTGTAGAGGTCTGTGCTGTTGTCAATGCAGCTAACGCCTCTCTTCTTGGCGGAGGGGGTGTTGATGGAGCTATTCATGCAGCTGGCGGGCCTCAGGTTCTGGAGGCTTGCCGTGAGATACGCAAGTGCAACTACCCAAATGGTCTTCCGACAGGCGAGGTGGTGGTGACGACAGCGGGTGAGATGAAAGCACGATATGTAATCCATACAGTCGGCCCTGTTTACGCTCATTGCAAAAGCGAATGTGAACAGCTCCTGACAAATGCCTATGTCAATTCAATGAAAAAAGCATTGGAAAAGGGATGCCATTCTATCGTTTTTCCGGCTATATCGACGGGAGTATACGGCTATCCGCCGGCAGAAGCGGCGAAGATCGCTTATCGTGCAGTCAAATGTTTTGAGAATGAGGAGATCGAGGTCACATTTATCTTTCATTCACCAGGTTCATTAACACTCTTTGAAAATGCAATTACGGGTAATGAGGGAAAGCTATAACAATCAGTTTTGAGAAGGTGTAAAAAGATCACTCTTGCCATCTTCTTTCTTTTGATAGGCTTTTAAAATTGATAGTGGAAATATAGTCTAAGTCAATGATATGAAAATGAGAAATAATTAAGATAAAGAATATGGATGAATGTCAGCAAGTTTACAAAACAAGTGTATTTGGATGGTGGAGCATAGCGGGATCGAACCGCTGACCTCTTCGCTGCCAGCGAAGCGCTCTCCCAGCTGAGCTAATGCCCCACAGTTGAGAAGGGAGATGATACTTTAAGAGTATTTA
>JAUVKK010000107.1 GCA_030596305.1 Helicobacteraceae bacterium
TTTAGAGAAGATCGCAGATGAGAGTGATGGTGAGTTTTTTGCGGCTTATAACAAGGATGAGTTGCAAAAGACGTATGATAAGATCAACTCCCTTGAACAGTCCAATATTAAAAGTAGAGAGTATCAGGTTAAAGACTACTATTATCAGTGGCCTTTAGCTGGAGCACTTCTACTGCTCTTTTTTCTACTTTGGCAAAGGAGTCGTGTGTGATCTGTTTGGCGCCTCTGTTTTTATGGTTGTTTGTCCCTCTTCTCTTTTTACTATTTGCCGGTAGCTATAGAGGTTTCACCGCATTGCGACGTCAACACTTTTGGTTGATCTTGGCGATTATCTTTACAGTTCTTGCGTTGGCACGTCCTGTATTTGAACAAGAACCTATTGATGTTGAAGAGAGAGGAAGTGATATTGTTATTGCCATCGATCTCTCATATTCGATGCAGGCAGATGATATTCAGCCTACACGACTAGAAGCCGCAAAGCAGATGTTGAAAGAGTTGATAGAGAGTGACAGTAAAAATAGATATGGGATCATTGGTTACACAACTAATGCCATCATCCTTTCGCCTCTGAGCAGTGACAGAGAGGTTCTGTTACATCTCTTTGACGGCCTAAATGAAGATCTTATTATGACCAAGGGTACACAGTTGATGCCGGCCCTGAAACTTGTACGAAAGATGTCCAAGAGTAAAAAGGCGATTGTTGTCCTGATCACTGACGGTGGAGATGAACTTAACTATAATAGTGAAGCAGCCTTTGTCAAAGAGAACGGACTTATCGTCAATGTGGCTCTTTTAGCGACACATAACGGCAGCACACTTAAAGATCGAAATGACAAGGTTGTTAAAGATGAAGCGGGGCATATTGTTGTGACCTCACGTAATGATGCTATAGAAGTGGTTGCGTCAGCATCTGGCGGTCGTGTTGTAGAGAGCTTCTCCTCACTGCAAAGTGCTATCGCTTCTGAAGAGCATGAAGACTTCACCTCTAATACAAAGTTGATGCAGTATAACGAGCTATTTTACTATTTTGCAGCGCTGGCTTTGATCTTTACAATGTTGGCATTTACCTATCTTGGAAAACGGGTGACAAAACTTATGGCGGCTCTTTTACTGCTTGTCGGGATCAATTCACAAGCCTCCTTGCTTGATGGTTATTACTTTGAGATGGCAAAAGAAGATTATGCTCAAGAACGCTACCTTAGTGCAGCGCAACTTTTCTCTAATCTTGAGCATAGTACTGCACGCTATAATGCAGCAAACAGTTATTATAAGGCTGGTGAGTACGAGCAGGCGCTTAACCTCTATATGTCGATACACTCAGCGGATCCGGCGTTTAAGGCGAGACTCTATTTTAATATGGGCAACTGCTATATACGTCTGAAGGAGTTTGTTAAAGCACGCGAGATGTTTGTCAAATCGTTAACCTTGAAACATACGAAAGAAGCTGATGCAAATTTGGCCTATATTGCGAAGGCAGATGAACAAGACCATCTGCTGACCGGACAGCAAGAGGGTAAAAAACGAGCCCAGGATTCGGCAACAGAGAACAGCCCCGACAGCGGCAAGAAAAAAGAGGGTGGCGGCTCTAACCAAAAAGCTGATGCAGATGCATCTAAAGGTGCAGGTGGTAAAAAGATGGAGGGTGATGAACGGATGTCTTTTTCAGGTGGAAAATCACGACTCTCATCCAGACAGTATGAGTTGATCAATCAAAGGAGTGTTCATGAGACAAAACCGTGGTAGATTGTTAGCTCTGGTACTGCTGTTTATGAGTACATTTCTTTTTGCAGTTGAACCGTATACCTGGAGTCTGACAATGAGTAAGAACAGTGTCTATGTCGACGAAGCCGTTGAGATAGAATACACTTGTAGTTTTCAAGACCAAGCGTATCTTCATGTGATCAAGTTTACACCTGAGCAGGAGAATGAGGCATATCGTCTTTTGCCATTGGGTGTCATTGAGAAGACAAGAGATGGTAGACGAAGTGACACCTACCGTTATGTTCTTTTTCCAAAAAAACCGGGACAGCAATCATTTGACTTTCATGCATTGATGCGTAAGACGACAAAGGCCTCCATAGAAAACTCAGTCATTGGTCGAGATAACGTGGAGGATTACTCTTTTATCGACACTAAGGTGGCACTGCCAACCGTAGTGTTAGATGTTTCGGCACATCAAGAGAGTCTTACTGGTCAGTTCTCGCTTAACGTCACACTTGATAAAAATGAGGTCAAAGCGTATGAACCGGTGCACCTTGACATACACGTACAAGGTGAGGGCGATTTTGACCAGATGCAGGATATTGTACTTGTTATTGATGGTGTCAAGGTCTTCAGTGAAGTGGGTGAGAAACACTATAAATTGACTGAAAATGGTTTTCAAGGAGAGTGGGAACAGAAGTTCTCTCTCGTGGGAGCCAAGAACTTTACGATAAAACCTATTGAACTTAGTTATTTTAATATTGTTAAAAGAGAGCGTGTACTGCTTCGTTCAGAGCGCTTTGATGTAAGTGTTAAAGAGGCGTATACAAAAGAAGAGCTGCTTGATGATCTTGAGGATCAGAGCAGTTCTTGGTGGTCATGGTCTTACTTGAACTACCTTTTTACATTTATATTGGGTGTGGTCCTGGGGCGTTACGCGTTACATTTTAAAGATATAAAAAAGAGTCCAGAAGGTTTTATAGCGGAGATTGAAGCGTGCAGCTCAGTCAATACACTGTTGACCAAACTGGTCTTGAATGGTGACACACGATTTTCACCGTTAATTCAAAAGTATGATGCATTAGGCAGTAAAGCATCACTGAAAGAGCTGAAAAAAGAGATTGTCTCTATAGTAAATAGTGATACAATAACTGAACAAAAGGGTAAAGATGTTTAACAAAATCGAAGCAATAAAAAGTGAAGTAGCAAAGGTTGTTGTTGGTCAGGACAAGATGATCGACGGACTGTTGATAGGTCTGCTTTGTGAAGGGCATATTCTTATAGAGGGAATCCCTGGTCTGGCAAAGACAACAACAGTAAATGCTCTTGCCAAAAGTCTAGGTCTTGATTTTAAACGTGTACAATTTACACCAGACCTGCTTCCTTCAGACATCTTAGGTGCTGAGATCTATGATCCGCAGCACAATGCTTTTAAGATAAAACAAGGCCCAGTCTTTACCAACCTTCTGCTTGCTGATGAGATCAATCGTGCACCGGCTAAGGTACAGTCTGCTCTTTTGGAAGTGATGCAAGAACGTCAAGTGACCATAGGTGAAGAGAGCTTTGCGATGGACCTTCCATTTTTTGTCATGGCGACACAAAACCCGATCGAACAAGAGGGTGTTTACCAACTCCCTGAAGCACAGTTAGATCGTTTTATGTTCAAACTGGTTGTGGGATATAACTCGAAAGATGAAGAGCTGGAGATCGCACGTCGAATTGCTCAGGGTGTTACGCAAAAGATCGAGGCAGTTGTGGGTAAAGATGAGCTTACCAAGATGAAAGAGGCCGTCAAAAAGGTTCATATAGACGAAGAGGTCGAGCGTTATATGATCGAGCTTGTTACTGCAACGCGTGAACCTGCAGTCTATGGCCTTGAAGAGATCGAAGAGTTCATCCAGTTTGGTGCTTCTCCCCGTGTCAGCATCGACATGTTCAAAGCAGTAAAAGCGATGGCTTTTCTACGCGGTAAGGAGTTTGTGACACCGGTAGATGTTGCCTACGTTGCAAAAGAGTTGATGCGTCACCGTATTGTTCTCTCGTATGAGGCAGAAGCTGAAGGTATTACGACTGATGAGCTGATCGTTAAGATCTTAGAAGCAGTGCCGATCCCGTAGGTCGATGATATGTCACAATTAAGTAAGATCCTAGTCCGAGCACGCCGCCAAGTCTTCAGTGAGATGGTGGGTAACAATCCCTCTATCTTTCATGGCGAAGGGTATGATTTTATTGAGCTGCGTGAGTATATGCCGGGTGACGATATCCGTCATATTGACTGGAACATTACGGCGAAGATGCAGAAACCCTACATCAAGATCTTTAAAGAGGAACGTGAACTTAACATCGTCATCGCTTCCATGTTAAACGGAAGTGTCCATTTTGGGGCTAAAAAGTTTAAACAGGAGCTTATTGCCGAAGTGGTTGCAAACCTCTCCTACGCTATTTTGCACAATGGTGATCTTCTCAGTACCCATATCTATGCAGACAGACTTTACAGTGAGAACAAGCCAACGAAGAAGATCTCTTCTATTACTAAGAGTGTGGATGAGATATTGGAGTTTGATGCAATCAACAAAGTTGCCAATTATGCTCTTTTGGCAGAGACGCTTTACAAAAGAGTTCGAAGACGTTCACTGATACTCATCGTAGCAGATTTTTTTGATCTGCCGGACTTTAAACTGTTGGCCAAAAAGCATGAAGTGATCGCTATTATTGTGCGGGACCGTCTTGAAGAGAAACCCCCTGTAATGGGTTTTGCATCGCTTCGTGATCCTGAAACAGGTCAACAGCTTGAGGGAGATTACTCTCGAAAAAGTGTTGATACCTACGCTGCGAAGGTACATCAACATGATAGAGCGCTCTACGAGAGACTCCGAAAAGACGGTGTGCGTTTTACAAAAGTCTATACAGATGAAAAC
>JAUVKK010000211.1 GCA_030596305.1 Helicobacteraceae bacterium
TTATCTTTGCCAAAAATGAGTTAGAGCTAAAACAAGAGTTAAAGTCTTTTGCAATGCTGCTCTATAAAAATGGCTATATTGAGAGTGTTACTGCAGATGAAGAGAGCCATAACGACCAATATGAGGCTCTTGTCACATCCCTACGTCAACGTGTTATGGACGAGCCAAAGATAACAGGTTTGGCTATCATCGCCAAGGTCTCCATTCCAGGGCATTACAAACCACCTGTCGATGACGGTATAAGAGTTCACCTTGAAGAACGCCATAAAGCTGATGATAAGATCGGTGCACGTTTTCTATATGTGCCTTATCAACTTTACAAAACTACCGAATCCGATGACATTGCCATGCATCTGCATGACCCTATCCCTGTCTCAATTCCACCAGAGATCTTTAAAAAATAAGAGCCAAGAAAGATGGTGAAGTTCATCTTAAACAATTCCTCTATTGTAAAAAGTTACAGATTTGGTGCAAGTTGTGCTGGATGTGAACCCGAAGACGTACATCGGTACGTTGAGAGGTGAACTCCAGTGCAAATTGCGCTGAAGCTGTAACTTTTCTATGATAGACGCGTTTTGTAATCTTCATATCCAAACTCTTTGACGATCTCAACGTCTCCGTTTTGGTGCACCAAGACTAAAGACGGAAGTTTAATCCCATTAAACGTGGTATTTTTGACAAAGGTATAGTGGATCTGGTCTTCAAAGATCACCTTGTCCCCTACCTTTAACGGTGTATCAAAAGAGTAGTCTCCCATAATATCACCTGCCAGACAGGTGTTACCGCCTAGGCGATAGGTATAGGCTTTCTCGCCTGCCTCTCCGGAACCTCTGACATCTGCACGGTACGGCATAGCCAGAGTATCCGGCATATGCGCTTCTGCCGAGGTGTCTAAGATAGCAACATCCATTCCATTATGAAAAACATCCAAGACAGTAGCGACCAGTTCACCTGTCTGCCACCCTACCGCCTCACCCGGTTCCAGATAGATATCGATGCTGCTATGACGTTGTTTGAAAGCTTTTATGACCTCTATAAGCCTCTCAACATCATAATCCTCACGTGTTATATGATGACCACCACCAAAATTAATGTACTTCATCTTGTCGATGTAGTCACCAAACTTCTCTTCAAATGCTTTTAGTACACCTTCCAAAGCGGCCACATTCTGTTCACACAGTGCGTGAAAATTTAGACCATCCAGTTCGTCTAAAACCGTCTCATCAAAGTTCGTTTTCGTTGTTCCTAAGCGGCTATAGATGCCACAAGGGTTGTAAAGATCGACCGGTGATGATGAAAATTCCGGGTTAACACGCAGAGAGATCGAGACCTCTGGATTGATCTTTTTTACAATAGGTGCAAATCGTTTGAGCTGAGTTGGCGTATTAAAAACAATATGATCTGATATGGAAGCGATCTCTTCGATCTCATCTGCTTTGAAAGCCGGAGAGTAAGTATGTACTTCGCCTTTCATCGTCTCATGAGCAAGCTGCGCTTCATGCAGTCCACTCGCTGTTGCACCGTCAAGATATTGGCTCACAAGATCAAAGGTAGACCACATGGCGAATCCTTTGAGCGCAAGTATAATCTTGGCACCACTCTCCATTTTGACATGCTGTAAGGTCTTTAGATTGTTCTCTAAACGGCCAAGATCACAAACATATGATGGACTAGGCACGTTATTATAATTTAACATTTGCTCACTTTTTAGTTATTATAACGGTGTATTATTATTTATATTTTAGCTAAACAAGCAAAAAAGTGAGTGAAATGAAGCAGATCGTCCTAGCCGTTATGGCCTTTTTTTTAGTCATCAGCATGTATGTCGTCTTCACAAGTCTGCAAGATACGGGCATATTTGATGAGCAGAACACAACGTTAACGGAAAAAGGTACCGCCGCCGCACCTACTGAAATTAAAACGAAGCCCAAAGTACCTGAAGTAAAAAAGCCTGAAGTAAAAAAAGCAGCCTACAAGGCTCCTGCTACAACACCAAAGTCTAAACGTCTCTTTTTAGATAACACTATTGCCGCTATTACCAAAGTCAAAAAACGTCTTGATGCACAATACCAAATGGTCTATAAACTCAGCCTCAAAGAGAGCCTTACCCCTGAAGAGACAGCAACAATTGAACGTCTGAAGAAAAGTTATAAGGTTGCAGGTATTCCTTGTCTGCTTAAACGCCTTCGGACACACCCTATCAGTATTGTCATTGCACAGGCTGCTCTTGAGACAGGCTGGGGCGGTTCACGTTTTTACAGAGAGGCTAACAACATCTTTGGTATTTGGTCGTTTAACAAAAATGAGCCACGTATGGCAGCCGGAGTACAACGAGAAGGTGCAAAGACTATCTATGTCAAGAAGTATGCGAACCTGGAAGACTCTATCGAAGGGTATTACCGTATGATGGCTAAAGGACGTGCTTACAAGCAGTTTAGAGATATCCGTCTGCACACAGAAAATCCTTTTGAGATCATTCCTTTTCTTGACCACTACTCAGAGCTCCGTCACGAATATGTCAAGCGTCTCTACTATGTCATCAAAAGCAACAAGTTCTACGAGCTTGATGACCCTCAATTCCAACCACCGGGTTGGACAAACATCAAACCGGCAGACCCTAAATACCTGTTGGCTAAAAAGAAAAAACCTGCAGCAAAAGTTGCTGATAAATGTAAAAAAGACAATAACAGCACCATCGATACCACACCAAGTAGCGATGTTAACAGTTCAAAAGCAATCGATATAACAGCCTTGCCAAAAGAGAGTGACAC
>JAUVKK010000087.1 GCA_030596305.1 Helicobacteraceae bacterium
ACCTATGGTTAAGTGTTAAGAAAGATGGCGAAGCTCATCTGAAATGACAGTATCACAACTAAACGCAGTAAAAGTTTCAGATTTGGTGTAGATTGTATTTAACTCAGACCGAAGGCGTACATCGGTACGTTGAGTGTCTGAGTTGGACGCAAGATGCGCCGAGCTGGAACTTTTACTTGTAAGGGACTAACTCGTAGCCATCTCTTTTAAGCTGCATAACTCCGCCAAGAAGATTTTTAACATTATATCCCTGCTGCTCCATAAAGCCGGCTACCTGCGCTGTGCGAGCACCTGTACGACAGATAAGACCGATCTCTACATCTTTACCGCCAAGTTCGTCCATCTGCTTTAAAAAGCCCTCTGCATCATACCCGCCACGATCATCAAAAAAGACAACTGTTTTACAGCCAGGAACAATACCTGTCTGCATCCATTCACCTTCTGTACGGATATCGACGATGACCATATCTGAATTTTCTAATAGTTCTTTGTCTGGAGTCACATTAATGCTCATTACATACCTTATAAATATAATTTGATGGAATTATATCCAAAAGTAACGTCATAATCTTGAGAGAAAGAGGAGAGAAAAGTATTTAAGGGTGTATTTGTATATCTATGGTGAAATGGTCTACTATTTACCCATCTCAGTTACTGGAATCGCTTTACCAAACAGTGTTCCCTGCATCAAAGTATACTCTTGAGCTGTTAAAAGGTCTCTCTGTTCACTTGTCTCCACCCCTTCAGCAATAAGGTTTGCATCCATACTTTTTGCCAGAGCAGCAATTACTTTAACAACGACTTCATTTTCTGAAACATTGGCAATTAAAGAGGCAGCGACTTTAAAGTTATTAATAGGCAAACGGCTTAAGTAGGTCAGCGAGGTATCTGCAATACCAAAATTATTGATCGTAAACTTGAATCCCATATCGGTAAGTGTTTGCAGCAGTTCAACAGCACGCTCTTGATGATCCAGAAGCTCACTTTCACGAATTCCTATCTCAAGCCCTTCTGCCTGACATCCGTATTGTTCCATCTGCTCTTTTATCTGCTTGGAGAACTCACTATCCATAACCATTTTCATTGAGAGGTTTAAGATGATTCGTCTGCTCATCACCCCTTTTGCTCGCAACTCCCCAACCTCTTGCATCACTGCTTTAACTAACCATCTCTCGATCTTGATAAAAGCACCCATATCTACGGCCATCTGCTTAAAGTCACTAAAGTCGATTAGACCTTTTTGAGGGTGCTGCCATTTTACATGGACTTCATACCCTGAGACCTCATCACGGTGCACATCAAACTGTGGCTGATAGTAGAGTATAAACTCTTCATTCTCAATAGCACTGCGCAATGTTGCTTCATCTTCTTTACGCTGCAGTGCCAGCTCTTTCATCTCAGGTGTGTAAAACTGATAGTTATCTCTTCCCTCATCTTTTGCTTTATACATCGCAGTGTCAGCATTTTTGAGAAGTACTTCAGAGGTCTCACCGTTATGAGGATAGACACTGATACCAATACTTGTCCCAAGGTGCAGCGTCTGCTCACCTAATACGATGGGCTCTTTTACGATAGAGACGATCTTATTGGCCACAACAGAGATCGCTTCTGGGGTATGCAAGCTCTCCATTATGACCATAAACTCATCGCCGCCTATACGGGCTATCGTATCTTCTGTCCGCACACTATCGTTTAGACGTTTGGCAAAAAACTTTAAGACTTCATCACCCATTTCATGCCCAAGAGTGTCATTGATCTGTTTAAAGTGGTCCAGGTCAATAAAAAAGAGTGCGATCTCCTCTTTATGACGTCTCGCCTTGGTAATAGCCTGTTCTAAACGGTCATTAAAAAGTGCTCTGTTGGGAAGACCTGTCAAGGTATCATGGTGTGCCTTGTACGCTAAGGAGTCTTTTTGCTGGTTCAATTCACTGTTTGTCTTATCCAAGTCACCCAACATGCTGTTGAAATTTTGTGTCAACTCCCCTATCTCATCCTGACTGTAGACAGGGATCTTGGTACGAAGGTTCTTTGTCTCGATGATCTCACTTGTCAAAGAGTTTAACTGTGCGATCGGCTTAAGAATAGAGTCTCTTAATATAGCTCTATATTTGTAGGTCACCAAAATAGATGCTACAACAATAAGCGCTAAAGTCAATATCTCAAAAAGCATCTGATAGATAAAGGCATAGATAGAAGCAACGATCACGATAGAGCCTACCTGACGGCTATCTGCATTTATGGCAACAAGTGTATAGAGCTGTAACCCTTGCCACTGCTGTAATCCATGACTCTTAAGTTCTTGGAGGATCTCTTTATCGATAGTCAGTTCTTGAGCACTATGGTAGCTGCCTAAGACATTAGACTCTTTACCTAAGACATAAGCGTGTTGAACCTCGTCTTTATGTCTAAGTGAGATCAAGATCTTACTGATCTGCTCTGTATCATCAAACAGTACCGCTGGTGCGATGTTATCGGCAACGACCATTGTCAGTGTCTTGACATGGTTTTCAAGCAGTGCTTTTTCATTGCTGTATTGATAGATCAGGATGAAGAAGATAGATATTGTTCCCACAAGGGCAACCGTAGAGTAACCCATGAATTTTAGCTTTTTGGCAATTGAAAGATCATTGTAATAGTGAAATAGTTTGTCAAAAATAGTTAGTTTCACTTCGATACCTTGTAGTTTATTTTAGGGTGTAAAGAGACTCAAAAATGTTATTATTTACTCTTATATACTACCATTTTTACTCTTTATTCAGCCATCCATCACTGGTTCTAATCCATTTTTTAACCATATCCAAGGTTTTAAGAGGTACTCTCTACTTAACAAGGTACCTCCCATCACGGGTAGTTTTAATAAGGTAGAGTAGTGTCCTATATTTTTAAATTCTTTTTAATTGCAATGCTCTCTTCGTTAGTCTTTACGGGGTGTTCAACACATAAACAACCCGAAAAGACGGTAACTAAACCTATCAAAAAGAAGATGGAACCTAAAACTATGTACATCAAAAAAGAGAGTCCTCCCTTTAAACAAGGCGAAGCAGTTACTGTTCTCTCCATCGAAGGTGACTTCGCTATGACGGATAAAGGGGAGATAGAACTCTCCAACCTCGAAGAGGAGCGAAGTACCTTCACCTTGAGTGTCAGCAGTGTCAAAGATGCTACGATCAAGATCTTGAATATCAAACCAAAATACTCCGATGGGATGTGGCTGAAAACCGGAAAATATCATATTGAAGTCTCCAAACAGGGGTATAAACAGCATCGACAGTGGATAGTCTTACATCGCGATAAGAAGATCACTATACAACTTAAAAAGATCCTTCTTCCAGTCAATGGTGTCTTGACCTGGAAAAAAGGAGAAGAGAGCTACTCTGTAAGTGGTCAGATCTTTCAGATGCAGAGTGCAGACAGAGCAGAAAAGATGACATGGGAAGCAGCACAAGAGTATTGTAGCGGGCTAAATGTATCACTATATGGTTTCAGAGCCGACAACTTTTCCTTGCCTAAAGACACGGAACTGCTGCAGCTCTCTCACGCAACACGTCCCTATGAACATCCTAACGCTCTCTACTGGACATCCACAACAGACAGTGCGCATAAAAGCTACGCCAAATACGTTAATATAAACAGTGGTGAGAACAGCTGGTATAAAAAACATGGTAAGACCTATGTGTTATGCCGACATGAGGTAGATGCCGACCTGGATCTGCCGTTGAGTAAACTTGCAAAGTCTTTAATGGACAATAACGTCACACAGCTCTCTCCTGCAGCACTTAACATCCAAGAAGATACATCAAAAAACAAGCGTGCCTTGAATGCCTTGGAAATGGCACTGTTTTTAAAATATGGAAATCCGGTGATTCAAAATGTCAGCTACTTTACTGATGATCAGGTCTTAAGTTATGAGGTGATCTCTCAGAACCTTGACAGTAAGGGAAAACCATTTTTTTATAAAAAGATACGTGTTCATATTGAAGATGAAGAGGTTGACGCTGAAAGTATAAAAGCCCAGTTTCTAGACCCAAACTTTATACCTATCGTCGATTTTGATGTTGTTGATGGTAAACTTATTTTTTTAGGGATGTGAGACGCGTAAGAAAAGGCCAATTTCTTGGCCTTTTTAGCGTCGAAACCATAGTTGATATGCGTAGCATCAACGACGGAGACTTTTAGAGTTGAAACCAAAAGTGTTATGCGAAGCATCACTGACGGAGCCCTTTAGAATCAAAACTTCCAAAGGCCTAAAGAAAATAGAAACTGCTTTCTATTTTTAACGTAAAAAGCGCTCCGGATCAAAAAAGCTCTCATCTGAGATGTTAGAGAAAGAGGCATTGATCGAAGTAAATATGTCCGGGTACTTCTCTTCCATCCCTTTCAACATCTCTTTCATCTCTGCTCTGGCGTATGGCATCTTGACATCAAAACGCATACTAGGACAGGCCTCATCACCAATAGCTTCAATATTGTTATCCACAGCAAATGCACGCAGTTGACGCTCGCGCATCTGAATAAGCGGACGAATGACCACCAAACCATTACCTGCTCTATAGATTGGCGAGAGTGCACGCATCTGACCGTTGTAGATCATGTTCATAAAGAAGCTCTCAACAGCATCATCGAGGTGATGACCAAGAGCCACTTTATTACAACCATACTTCTCAGCTGCACTGTAGAGTGAACCACGTCGCATACGGGAGAAAAAAGAGCAGAAAGAGGAGTTTTTACGGATCTTCTCTTGGGCGGTCTCATAGATCTTGGTATCGTGGATCTCATGTCTTATGCCATACTCTTGACAGTGTTTTGCCAGATAATCAAAGTTCTCACCCATACCGTAACCAACCGTCACTGCAATAAACTCAAAATCAAAAGGTGCACGTCTCTGCTGCTCTTTAAGGGCATGGATAAGTGTTAAGGAGTCTTTACCACCGCTCAGACCTACAAGGATCTTGTCGCCCTCTTCTATAAGTTTGAAGTTTCCGTTGGTTCGACCCAACTGCTTCATGATCTTTTTAGAGGGGACTATAGAGGGAGTTTTATCTCTCAAGTCGCTCAACCATCTTCATAATGAAGTCTGCACTGATCTTTGCCGAACTGACCATAAACTCATCGAAGTTAAAACTGGCATCAGTATCAGCTGTGTCACTGATAGCACGTAAGATAAAGACAGGGACGTTAAGTGAGTGGCAGACAACAGCTACAGAAGCACCTTCCATCT
>JAUVKK010000258.1 GCA_030596305.1 Helicobacteraceae bacterium
CATGAAGATAGTTAGCCCAAAAAAGAGCACCGCCAAGCGCCACTACACCTATAAATGCCCCCACTGCATTTGCGCTCTTTGATACTGACCTTTTTTGAACAACAGCTGCTTCTATGGTCATCTCTTGTGTTGTTACATACCCTATAACACCCTGCTCATTTTCTTGGTACGTAAACTCCTTCTCTTTACGCTCTCTATGTACCTTTGAAAATCGGAGCAGTATGTATGTGCCGGCAGCTAAGATCAAAACACCTGCTTCTAAAGCATATAGCTGATTGTTAAGACTCTCTATCTCAGATATTGCTATCGCAATCGGTATCAATCCCATGAACAGGAAGGCTAACGCCAACATAGGCCGTGCCATACGCTTCAGACGAGCGCCGCTGTGCATGTTCTTCAGAAGCAATACTTCGACACGCTCATCGATCATATAACTCATAATACTTGAGCCTATATCAGCTTTAAATTGATAGGTGCTTCCCTGGTCACGGTATTTAATAACCGGATGATAGTAGCGCCCATTTTTTGATCTTGAAGTCTCATACCCTATTACCTTGCCATCTACACTCCGTGCTTTTTTACGAAAAAAATAAGCATCCAAATACATAAAAAGACCAAGCGTTGCAAATACTGTACCGACAATGTAAAAAAGTATCATCATTATCCTCATTTTTATTTATATCAAGTCTATCACATTTTAGAAGAAAAGTTTTTCAACTCTTGAAGCAAGATAGAGTATAATTGCGCCACTAAAATATATTTAACGCTACAAGGAAACTCTATGGGTTTAGCTATCGGTCTTGTCGGACTACCAAACGTCGGAAAATCAACTACTTTTAATGCATTGACAAAAGCACAGAATGCAGAAGCGGCTAACTACCCTTTCTGTACTATAGAGCCAAACAAAGCTATCGTTCCTGTACCGGACAGACGTCTTGACGAGTTGGCAAAGATCGTCAATCCTGAGCGTATCCAGCACTCGACATTGGACTTTGTTGACATCGCGGGTCTTGTTAAGGGTGCAAGCAAGGGTGAAGGTCTTGGTAACAAGTTTCTCTCTAACATTCGTGAGACTGAAGTGCTCTTACAGATCGTTCGTTGTTTCGAAGATGAGAACATCGTTCACACAGAAGGTTCTATCGATCCTATCCGCGACATCGAGATCATTGAGACTGAACTTATCCTTGCTGACGTTGAAGCACTTGGCAACCGCATGGAACGCCTTAAAAAGCAGGCGCGTGTTGACAAAAGTGCTGCTGGTCTGATGGAAGCTGCTGAGAAACTTGCTGAGTTTCTTGCAGATGGCAACCTTGCACGTAACTACCCTGAAGCAGAGAGCGATGAATTCATTCAACTAAACCAGGAGCTTCGCCTTCTAACCTCTAAAGAGATCATGTATGGTGCTAACGTTGACGAAGATGGTATTGCTGAAGACAATGAGTTTGTTCAGAAAGTCAGAGAGCACGCTGCTGCTAATAACTGTGAAGTAGTTAAGCTATGTGCTAAGTTCGAAGAAGAACTTATCGGCATGGAAGATGATGAAGCTGCAGACTTCTTAGAAGAGATGGGTATTGAAGAGTCAGGTCTTGCACAGATCATCCATAAAGGTTTTGACAAACTGGGTCTTATGAGTTACTTTACCGCCGGTGTCAAAGAGGTTCGTGCCTGGACAGTGCATCAAGGTTCAACTGCTCCTAAAGCTGCTGCTGTCATCCACAATGACTTTGAAAAAGGCTTCATCCGCGCTGAGGTCATCGCTTATGACGACTATATCGAGTGTGGCGGAGACAATGGTTCTAAAGACGCCGGTAAGATGCGTCTAGAAGGTAAAGAGTACATCGTCCAAGATGGCGATGTGATGCACTTTCGTTTCAACGTTTAGACCCCTCATAATCAATAAGTCTGCTTCGTATGACTTATTGATTGCCTACTTTCATTTTCTAACTATTCATCCACTCCGACAGAAGATCAATAAATTTTGGATTGACCAGGTATCCTATTGCTGAGTGAGGGTTTGGGCTGTCGTTTCGAACGGTCAGGTTATAAACTGGGTATAAGTCTTTAACAGGCTCTTCTAGCAGTCCCATTTTGAACATATCTTTAAAATCATTTTTGAGTCTGCTGTCGTGTGATACATAGTCATCTTCAGCTGATATGTT
>JAUVKK010000278.1 GCA_030596305.1 Helicobacteraceae bacterium
GTGCGTCGCAAACTCAGTAAAAGCGAAGTTCCCTTCACCTGTAGCAACAAGATCATATTTTTTTATCTCTGCTGCTTTGAAGTTCCCATATTGACCGTATTCGATCTCCAGGTTTTCAAAATCTACAATATCTGCTGCCCATGTCGGCAGGAAAACACGTTTTTTACACTCTGACGCCTTGGCTTCCATATCTAAAAGTAAGAGAACAACATGCAAAGCCGCCTGTTTTCCAAGTAACACTCCCTCGTCACACATAATATCAAGACGTTGACCGTATGGATAGAGTATAAAACCTGCATTGAGTTTAAGTGCTTTCACAACAGTGCTCATATCTTCATTGGAACGCTTGGCCAGTGTATTGATATTTGCAAGACGCTTTTCATCCGGATGGGCATTGAACATGATGTTATCCACACCCATGTCATTTAAAATATCCGGGAAGACCTCTGCCGCCATACCATGCATCACATCAACTGCAATACGACAATCCAAACATTTAAATTTATGCGTCTGAAACAACTCTTCCATACAGTGCCTGTATGCCCGGTACTCTTTTTTATGATCAGACTCTTGAATCTTGCCGATCTGTGAATAATCGACGCGACGAAAAGTCTCTTTAAAAAAGGCCTTTTCTACTTTTTTAGCCACATTATTATTTATGCGCAAGGCTTCATCGTTGAAGAAGGTGATGACCGTACTTGTCGGATCATCGATCTTCTGATTCAAGTGCACCCCTGCAATATACGTTTCATGTACTATGATATTACAGCGTAAAATAGGTGAAGCAATACCATTATAGTCGATGACATTGACACCGGAAGAGAGCAGTCCTCCAAGAAAAGCACGTTTGAGCATACGTGAACTTTTATGATAATCTCGCGAGACAAGAACCGTCGATCCTACCGGGAGCTGTGCACCAAAGGCTTCAGCCAATTTGGTCGCCATTTCACATGAAAGTTCAACGTTGGACTGTCCGACCACCCGTCCATTTTCAAAAATAGAGTTTTTGTATCTGCTGCCAAGGATCACACTGTTGCTGACGATAGAAGCATCTTCGATCACCTTGTCCGGCCAGATCGTCACATCCTGTTCAACCTTCACCAGTTGACCGATCTCGCACCCTTCCGCCAAGATCATGCCGGCTTTTGCCGTAACATTTTTACCTATTACATTATTATTACAGATCACACAACCGTCTAGTATCGCATTGCGCCCGATGCTTACATCATCCCAGATAACGGTGTTGCGAATTTTACTTTCAGCTCCAATCGTAACATTGTCCCCGATAACAACATTGTTAAGTTTAGCACCATTTGCAATGGAGACATTTTTACCAAGCATCACTGTGCCAATGATCTCTACACTACTCTCTAATTTATAAACCTCATCACTATAGAGTTTTCCATCCGGAAACTTAGTCTCTATACCGCTCATTTTAAGAGCGATCTTACCGCTTAGAATATCATCGTAGACATCACGGTAACTCTCAGGATTTCCCACATCACGCCAATACCCCTCGGCATACCCAGCCATAAGATCAATGCCTTCACGCATCAAAGCAGGAAAAAGATCTTTGGCAAAATCATAATTTTCATTTTTGGGAATATAATCAAGGATTTCAGGCTCGATCACATAGATACCGGTATTGATCGTGTCACTGAACACTTCACCCCAGCTCGGTTTTTCAAGGAACTTCTCGATCTTCCCATTTTCATTGGCGATAACAACACCAAACTCCAACGGATTATCGACGGATGTCAATGTAATCGTCAATTTCGACTGTTTCTCAGCATGATAGTCAAAGATCTTCTGGAAATCAAAATCGGTCACAAGGTCACCGCTGATG
>JAUVKK010000171.1 GCA_030596305.1 Helicobacteraceae bacterium
CGATATATAAGCGCAGCAAAGGCTGAATTATTACCTGAAATTGCATTAGTGGGAAGACCTGATAGATTAAACAAACCACCCAGTGTGTAATAGTTAGAGAAGTCTCTGGAATTATCTAAGGAAGTGGCATCAAATGTCTTGCCAAACTCAAGACGTGGAGAGAAGGTGTGACGCCCAAATGTATACGCTCCGGCTATATCTATAAAGTATTGTGAAAACTTAGCTTCAGGATCTGAAAATTGATTTGTGTAAAGGTACTTAAACTCTGCACGATGACCGCTTCGCGGGAAAAAAGCATTATCCAGACTATCGAATTCCAGATCAGCATAAACATTAAAGACATTTGCTTCCGGACTGACATTTACAAAATCAAGAGAGGTAAAAGTACTGTCAACTATAAGCAGATCAGCAGATGGATTGACACGTTTTACAATAGCTCCGCCTTCTATCCTCAGGTCATTCGTAATGTTGACACCTAATCCAAAACTACCGCCATACTCTTTTGCCTGAAGTGTCGTACTTTCATCAAGGTCAGCCTTTACCACACCACCTAGAAGAAGTTCCGGTGTCACATACAACTTCTCATTATTATAAAAAAGTGAAGGACGCACATAAAAATGTCCGTAAGGATCAATTGGCTGGTATATCTCTGTATAGAGCAGGTTCTGTTGGCCAAAAGCAACACGGGTTCGCCACTCTCCGGCATAGCTGTTCAAACCAAAAGATCGATATTCCATCTTAACCGAATAGTCACTGTGCCCGTCAAAGTTGTCCTCAAATCCAATAGCGAACTTGATCTGTCCATTAACATCCCAGCTTGGTGTTGTGATGATACGGAGCGTGTTTATTCCATTCTCCTCTATGACCTTATACCCCACATCATCAAAGACCATCAGGTTATAGATGCTCTCAATGTCTTTGTCCAGTTGTTTATGGTCCAAGGGTTCACCCAAGGTCACATGTAGATGAGAAAGTATCTCTTTATCATTCAAGTAGGTGTCATTATCAAGCTCGACCTTGTTGATGATTGGTGAGACATATTTTTTTGGTTTAGGGCGATCAGCAAGATATTCGTAATACTCTTTCTCATAAAGACTCAGTTCAGAGAGGTCACTGTTATAGACCTCTTCTGCTTTTGCCAAACCAATTGCAATAATCTCAGGATATTTGTCAGCATCAAGCGGTGTATAACCGGTTAGGTCTGGAACGATAAGGGTCTCGTTTTCTCTGCCTTCCATGCTTTTGATCGTGTCTTCGACATTTTTACGCATTAAGATATTGCTAAGTTGCCCCATCACGGCGATGTAGTTGTCAAATTTGGCATGCTCATCATACGGTGTTGATATATCAACAACAACAATGTAATCAACATTCATCTCCTCACGCATGACATCAAGAGGCAAGTTATCTGCCACGCCACCATCAACAAGGACTTCTCCATTGATAGTTATAGGGTCAAAGCCACCCGGAATTGCAAGTGAGGCGTAAATTGACTTTGCTAAAGAACCCTCACGCAAGACAATTGTTGCACCATCTTCAAGACGGCTGGCAACGGAACGAAAAGGTATTCTAAGATCATCAAAACTTTTTACATTTTTAACATCATAGGTTGCTTCTTTTAGATACTTCAACATCATTTGGCGTTTAAAAAGCCCTGTGCCCAGGACGATCTCATCATCTTTATTGATCCCAACCATCGCATTTCCGGGAAAGGCTCTTTGTAATTTCTTACGTCTAAAAGGAATCTGTGTTCGGTCATAGTCAAAGGTGATGACCTTGGTCCAGTCCATTGTCGTGAGCGCACGTTCGATCTCACTTGAACTCATACCTGAGGCATACAACCCACCGACAAATGAACCCATACTGGTACCAACAATTGCATCGATAGGGATCTGATGACGTTCAAAAGCCTTGATCACGCCAAGGTGAGCACCACCACGAGCACCACCACCACTAAGTACCAGACCGATACGCGGTCGTTTATACCCTTGTGCATGTTTGTCAGGCTTGTTGGCATCTACATTAAGACCCGACACGATAGCAGCTGTAGAATTTCCCTGAGTCGCTAGATCAAGAAGGTCAAAAGCGTCTTTATCATTATCTATCTGCCCTTTTTTATCGGACATCTCAAAGGCATTGATCCCACCAGCCTCTTCTTTGGGGATTACTGGGATCTCATTGATCTTTTCATGTGAGGCTTTATATGCTGAATCAACAGCGTAAAGTGATGAAACACTAAGCAGTGATAATGTCAAGGTTAGAAGAGTTCTTTTGTTCATGATCACACGATTCCAAACGCCAAGGATAGGGTGGAAAGCCAGATAGCAGCTAAGGTCAACAGTGAGACAAAGACTATCGCTGCCCCGGCATCTTTTGCCTGCTTTGCCAAGATATGGTAGTCATGTGTCACCAAATCTACAACACGCTCTATCGCACTGTTAATGATCTCTGCCAGAACAGGAATGATCAAAGAGATACTCAAAATGAACTTATAACCTATCTCTATCGGCAAAAACCAGGCAACGACAGTACCAATGACAAAAAGAAGTATCTGCCACTTAAACGAGGCCTCATGCTTGGTAATGTCGACCAGACCCTCCAGCGCGTAGACAGTGTTTTTAAAGAGGTTGTGTTTTGGTTTATTGTGCATCATATTCTTCTTTGAGTTTTTGTACTAATTTTTGCAGCTCTTCAGCCGTTGTTGAAATTGGTATAGGATCACCATAGACGATAGTTACTTTTCGACGCCAGAGAGAACGTTTCGGAACAAATTTTTTAACGGACCGAGAGATCCTGCTTCCTTCCATCCCGCCTATATAGGCAGGAACGATCACACCTTCGCTTTCTTTGACCGCTACCTCATAGCCGCGTTGAAACTTCTGCAACTCTTCACCGCGGTTGATCCCCCCTTCGGGAAAGAGCGTCACCAAGTCATGTTTTTGCACATGTTCTTTTACCATTTTAAAGGCATCTTTAGCCGCTCGCGCTGAAACAGGAATAGCACCACCCCATTTAAAGAAGGTGTGGGCTATTGGCCAGTTGTATATCCCTCTATCCATCATAAAGACAGTACGTCGTTCAATAGCAAACGGTACAATGATCCAGTCTATCCAGCTAACATGATTTGCCATTAAGAGTACCGCTCCATCATGAGGCACTTTCTCTTGGTTTTTATAGACAAAGTTATATCGAAAAGACAAGACAAACTCACCGATAAACCACGCTAACATCAGTTGGTGTTTACGGATCATGTAGATGGCCATAATTCCT
>JAUVKK010000079.1 GCA_030596305.1 Helicobacteraceae bacterium
AGTCTCTACCAGGGAGATGAAGTCCAACAACTTCTTGACCGTGCTCGCAAAAAGACATCACTGATCAAGCCGCCAAGTTACAACAAGTTCCAAAATGGGTTTGCACATATCTTTGCCGGTGGTTACTCTGCCGGATATTACTCGTATAAATGGGCAGAGGTCTTGAGTGCTGACGCCTTTTTTGCCATCGTTGATCAGGGCATCTTTGATACCAAACTGGGTCATGACTATCTCAACATCATCTTGGCTAAAGGCGGTTCAGAGAGCATGCAAGCACTTTTCAAAAAGCTGCTTGGACGTGAACCTCAGACACAAAGCCTCTTACGTCTAAATGGGATTGGGTGAAACGGCTACTCCCTCTTTTTCTTTTCTTTGCCATAGTCCTTTCAGGAGCCGAAGTGAAAATAGCAACCTACAATGTCGAAAACCTCTTCGACCTAAAATACAGCGGCCATGAGTACGAACAGTATGTCCCCAACACTTCATGGCGATGGACCAGTGACACCTACCGTATAAAACTCAAAAACATCTCCAAGGTCATTGTTGACATGGATCCTGACATCATTGCGCTGCAAGAGATCGAATCACTGCAGGCACTCAAGGATCTTAGAGCGCAGATCCAAAGAGACGGTCTCTATCTGCCTTACTATGCTATAGCTTCAGCAAAAGACACTACCGTTAAGGTCGCACTGCTTTCTAAACATCCACTGCGTACACAAGACTTGCGTGTCACCGCCTCATACAAGTATCGTAACATCCTCGAAGCAAAGGTACTGCTGGGCAATGAAAAGCTCTATATCTTTGTCAATCACTGGAAAGCCAAGTCAGGTCCTGAAAGCAGGCGCATCGTCTCTGCCAAGGTCTTAAAAGAGCGTCTTAACAGCCTCGGTAATGTCAACTACATCTTACTGGGTGACTTTAACTCTGACTATAGAGAGAACGAGACCTTTGTCAAAAAAAGAAAACTCAATGACACCAATGGCATCACCGGTATCAATCACATTCTAAAGACAACAGACCATAATGAAGCTGTGACCTTAAAAGACCTTGGAAGTTGTCAGAACTGTGCTTATAACCTCTGGTATGAACTGCCTGCTGACAGTCGCTGGAGCCATAAGTATCGTGGGCGTGGTGAGGGTCTTGACAGTATAATCATCTCGCCTGAACTCACTGATGGCAAGGGGATCGAATATATCAACGGAAGTTTTCAAAAATTCGATGCCCCCTATCTCTTCAAAAACAAGAAGATCTACCGGTGGCAGCGAAGCCGGAGTTACCCTAAGCATCATACAGCTAAAGGGTATTCTGACCACCTGCCTATCTATGCAAGGTTCAATGTACACTGATTGCCTATAAAAGAGTTATAATAGTATATGTCAACAGATGTTTTGGTCAAATATTTAAACTATTATCTCCGTACAGCGCAGTTTATACTTCCAACTATCACTGAAAAAAGTGATCCTGAGAACCTGCACAAGTTCAGAGTCGCACTTCGTCGCAGCCGTTCTCTTCTGCAGCTTTATCAACCAGAGTTTTCTGCATTTCAAGATATTATAAAGAGCATCTTTAAACCAAGCAATACTTTACGGGAACTGGATGTCTTGCTACTCTCTGTCATACCCAATGATTACCCACATCTCTACCAAAAGCTCCAACGCTACCGAGACAAACAGTATAAAAAGATCCTGACAAAAACTTATATTTCAAGAAGCATGATGGTCCTGGAAAAATTGATTGAAGAGCTAAACAGAACCGACATCATTCACGCTGATCGTATACTCATTAAAAAGGCTCTTAAGTATTACAAAGGTACTGAGCGCAGTTATAAGGAACTAGCCCCTGAAGCAACACCAAAAGAGCTGCATAAACTACGCATCGAATTTAAAATGGTTCGATATTCACTCGATTTTTTAAATACCAGCGGACTCTATAGGAAAATAGACAAACTTACCTATGCCAAGAGGCAGCAAGATCAACTCGGCGCACTCCAGGATGCCCACAACCAGCTGATGATCTTGAAGCAGTTTTGTAAGAAGTGTTCTCTAAACGAGTGCAGAGATCTCTACAAAAAACGTAACAAAGAGTACAAGGCCCTACTTAAGTCTACAAGCACCAATCTATCGGAGTAATGCCATTGGTACGAAGATAGGCATTTGTTTTCGAAAAAGGTTTAGAACCGAAAAATCCTCTGTAAGATGAGAGTGGTGACGGGTGGGGTGCTTTCAAGACAAGGTGCTTATTGGTGTCGATCAACTTCTCTTTACTCTGAGCAGATTTTCCCCATAGTATAAATACCAGGTGTTCTCTCTCATCACTTAAAAGCTTGATCGTTGCGTCTGTAAAGGGTTCCCAACCTCTCTGCTGATGCGAACCGGCTGACGAGGCTTGTACACTTAAAACGGCATTGAGTAAGAAGACACCCTGCTCAGCCCAGGATGTCAGGTCCCCTCTTTTTGGCATGTCGCAGCCTATGTCATCAACCAACTCTTTATAGATATTTTTCAGTGAAGGAGGCAGTGCTTGTGCTGCTTTTACAGAAAAAGAGAGACCGTGTGCCTGACCTGTTCCGTGATAGGGGTCTTGACCCAGTATGACTACTTTAACATTTTCAAAGGGGGTTGTATTATACGCATTGAAACGCTCTTTTTTAGGAGGGAATATAGTATTTGACTGCTCTTCATCGCGCAAGAACAAGATAAGCTTTTTATAATACTCTTTGTCAAATTCACCAGCGAGTTTTTCTCGCCAACTTGTCTTCTCTTTCATCAGGCGGCGTTTTTCAACATCTCTTCAAATGGAACCGGTTTACCAAGCCAATAACCCTGCCCCCAGTCTACTCCAAGTTCTTTGACAGTATTGTAGATCTCTTCCGTACTGACAAACTCAGCCACTGTCTCAATACCCAGTTGCTCAGCAAGTTTGACAATAGTCTCGACCATCAATCTCGAGTTTCTGTCCGTATCTACATTAGAGATCAGAGAGGAATCAATCTTGATATAGTCTACATTCATCTTCAAAATATGTGCAAAGTTTGAGTAGCCGGATCCAAAATCATCTATAGCAACTTTTGCACCATACGAGCGGACAGAGTCAATAAACAGCTGTACATCACCATAACTATCCAGAGCTTCTGTCTCAAGGATCTCAAATGTCACAAAATGGTTATACTCAAACGAGCTCAATGCATTAATGATCATTTTGACGATCTCGCTGTTATTCATATCTTCGACAGACAAGTTAAGAGAGATAGCGACCTTTTCACTTTCAATCGTCTGAAGGACCTTGTAAAACATTGTTCGTGTAACGTCTGGATATAGACGCAGACGCTTTGCAATGTTTAGAAATTGATAAGGCGGTGTTACCGTGCCATCTTCTTCTATCATACGCGCAAGACCTTCATGACGTACAGGGGCAGCGTCATCTTTTAGCGATACTATCGCTTGGTAATAAGGGACAATATTATCTGTCTTCATAGCTTGTATCAACTTTTTAGAGCAAAGCAAGTTATCTTCATAGGTTTTTTCCATCTCCATAGATGCTTTGTAGATAGAGAGCCCAGTATGGTGCTTCTTCGCCTCTTTCAGTGCAATATCCGCGCAGGCAAGTTGGTTAACACTGCTTGAAGCGATCCCTACACTTGCCATCAAAGTATAGACCTCTTCTCCATATGTGAACTGCTTGGAGTTAAGGTTTTTTTGCAGCTCTCTAATGCCTTCCACAAACTCTTCTTTGACTCTTACTTTACCACTGACAAGTGCAAACTCATCACCATTAACATGGTATAGACCACAACTCTCCGGTGTATTCTCGATTAAAAACCTGGCCATCTCTTTAATAGCAATATTACCTAGTTCTTCTCCAAAATAGTCATTAAACTCCTGAAACTTGTCAAGGTTAAACAGTGCCATATGCACACTACCCATTAATTTTATATCTTCTATTAGACGATTTCTATTTGGCAATTGCGTTAATGGATGATGGTAATATCGGTGATCCAACTCTTCTGTCTTTTTGGCAACATCATGTTCAAGATCTAATGAGTAATTTTCTAACTGTTTTTGAAGTTTTTTCTGTTTCTCTTCTGCTTCCAATGCACGTTCTGTCTGTACCTTGTATTTAGAGTTAAGTCGCTGCATGGAGTAAAATGCAAAAAGCAGCAGCGCGATCCCGCCAAATATAGAGTACATTACATGGTCTTTTGCTTCTGAACTAGCTTCTTGAACTTCCGCAATCGCACTGTTAAGATAGATACCGCTTAGATCTTGCAGTTCAACTACATCACTTGTCACCTTTCGAGCAACACTGCTGTAACCAATCAAAGCATCTTCAAAATCTTCTTTGTTATTTGAATCCCATGCTTCAACCATAGACTCTTCTACATATTTAAAGGCAACAATACGTTTATGAAGACGACTGAGCAGTGCTTCAAGGTCAGGATTATTGGTTCTGTCTATCGTAATATTAAGAAGTTCTATGTTCTCTTCAAGATCAAAACCCTCTATCTCCAAGTCAACAGCTTCATCTTTAATGATCTTCTGCAAAAGAGCGTTACGGTGTTTATAGACATTATGCTCAATTTGATAGGTCAGTTCAACCATGTCCAAAAGTTCATCTTGAATGTTTTCAATAATTTTTGTTGAGTTCGACATTGCACTGTTACCGATATAAAGAGGTATAACAAATAGGAAGATAGAGAAGAAGATAAGAACATAATTACTAATACGAAACGTCATTTAGAAACTCGCATTAAACTGTAGGTAGCCAACTTGTTGTTCACCGCCTTTTGCAATCGGCTCACCGAAGTGCCAACCTGAGCCAGTATAGTCCTCTTGCGTATACATATAACCGACTTTGGTAAAGAGATAACGGTTGAGTTTCCAGATAAGGTACCCTTCACCTACATGTCCACGTGTGGCAAGTTTGTTATACATATCTTCAGCACCTTGCGTTGCTGCAAACCAATATTTACTGCCATAATTGTATTCGCCTCCAAGTGTCCAAGATGATGAAATATCATATAACAGCCCAGCATATACTGAATAGCCCCAATCTGTAAGTATACCACCTGTAGCATAATCTGACTGGGTGAAATTCCCATCTGATCCTGGTCCGTAGTCATCTTCATTGCCATTGCTATGACCGTGAGATGCTGCTGTATGTATAAAGCCCGTCAAACCACTATCCGCAATTTTTTGAGCATCAAGGCCGATACCAAAAGTGATCATAGTCCCAAGATTATCGGCATCTTCAGCTGTAATATCTGGCCCAAGATATGGGTGGGCTTTTAGATCATCAAGAACATTTACACCAATACTAAATAAAGTATTTTTCATAAGATGGGTATCAAAATAGAGCCCGTAAATGTCTGCATTGTCAATCGTTTCACGATTACATTGGTACGGATAGATGTTAGGGTTAAGCGTATATGCCTGTGCCACTAT
>JAUVKK010000154.1 GCA_030596305.1 Helicobacteraceae bacterium
TTTTCAACTTCGTAATAGATACTGCGCCCAGCTAGAAGCGCTGAACTCTCCATACGTCCTACACGAAGGACTTTATCTTTATAACGGCTCTCAGCAGTAGCCTTGACCTCTACATTGGCATTCAACATATATTTAGATGAAGCCGGCACTGTTGTCTGAAGAGAGCAGCCTAAAAAGATCAAACTCAAAAACAAGATGTTGATACTGTATATTATGGTTCGCATTATTTTTCTCCTGGACCTACGTCTGCTTCTTCTGTCTGAAGCAGCATATTTGATGGACTGTCACCGTAACGTGCAAGGATGGCATTGATCTCATTGAGCGTACGCTCCATCTCACGCATCGTAATACCAAACTGTTTCATCGGTTCTGCTGTACTCTCTTTCATCGAGTAGTCCCCATTTCTATTGCGTTCTTCAAAAACAGCTAATGATGACGCGATCGTCAAATAACTTTTGGAGATCGAATTTAAGGCATTGGCAACACGGTTTTCAAAATCAACACTTTTTGCAATAAACTTGTCGACCTTTGGCATCGTTTTATGCATCTTTTCTACAGTAGATCTAGCAGAAAGAAGCATCTTGTCAAAATTACGCATGGTTTTTTCATTCAGAGCAGTGTCTACCTTTGCCATCACAGAAGAGAGGTGTTTTAGCATTTTGGTGATCTCTATCTGGTTCTCTTCACGCAAAAGAGTACTTGTGGCGTGCAGCGTTTTAGAGAGGTTCACCGAGACTGATCCAAATGACTCCTCTACCTTGACTAAAAATGAGGGTACTGACTTGATAACCGGGTCTTCCTCATTCTCTTCACAAAGCAGTGGTGTTGTTTTAGAGCCTTGAGAAAGATCGATGTAGTTAAGACCTGTAATACCCTGTGCCTTCAGCTTCGCGACCGTATCAGTTTTAATAGGCGCTTCCCTGTCAACCAGTATATCTACCTGTATTTCTTCAATATTGGTCGGATTGATACGCATATTCGTCACCTTACCGATGGTCACACCTCTATACTTAACTGGCGAATCAATATTTAGACCCGAGACAGACTCTGTAAAATAGATCTTAAATGACGTCAGCTCTTTATCATCAGTAGGTCTGACCAGCCAAATCACAAATACAAAGATCAGTGCAATTGACATAATGACAAAAAGACCGACCATTGTGTAGTTTGTTTTTGCGTTCATATTCTTTCTCTCTTATTGCTAAAAAACCGCTCTATAAACGGGCTTTTTATCTTTTTGATCTCTTCCAGAGAACCCTCGGCAACGATCTTTTTGTTGTCAATGACAGCCATTCTGTCCAGTGTGTTGCTTATCGAGGTCAAGTCATGTGAGACCATTACTACCGTCAGATTCAGAAGATCACGTAACTTTACTATAAGTGTATCGAATTCTCGGGCAGAAATAGGGTCAAGACCCGAAGTCGGCTCATCCAAAAAGAGGATCTTAGGGTCCATCACCAAGGAGCGTGCCAAGGCTGCCTTCTTCTTCATCCCCCCACTGATCTCAGATGGATAGAGGGTTCCGTCAAATTGGTTCAGACCGACAATGTCGATCTTAAACGCAACGATATCGTTGATCGCCTCTGGTGAGAGGTTAGTATATTCTTGAAGTGATAACGCAATGTTTTCAGCGACCGTCAACGAAGTAAAGAGGGCATTTGACTGGAAGAGTACACCCCACTGCATGCGAAGTCTCTGCGCTTCGCGCATACCAACAGTCTCGATCTTCTGACCCAAAAGTTCGATGGAGCCGCTCTTAAAGTTCTCCAGCATAATGATCTCTCGCAGCAGTGTTGTCTTTCCACAGCCACTCGGTCCTAAAAACCCGTAGATCTCTCCCTCGTTGACATGCAGGTTTATCCCATCATGCACAAGATTCTTACCAAATTGGGTCACCACGTTGTTGACTTCTATGATCTTGTTAGAATGCATCATCTAGTACCCCAAGTTTGTAAAGACGATCGAGAAGAACGCATCACAGATGATCACTGCAAAGATCGATTCGACAACCGCTTTTGTTGTGTTAAACCCAATACTCTGCGTATCATTTTTAACCTGCAGACCGCGATAGATCCCGATCGTTGCGATCAGCATGGCAAAGAACGGTCCCTTTAGCAGACCGATCCAAAAGTGTTTGACCTTTACTACTTCTACAAACCGTTCCATAAATATCGTTGTAGAGAGCCCCAGGTCCACCTTGGCGATCAACATCCCGCCAATTATTCCTGCGATATCGGCAAAAAAGATCAAGATCGGCATCATGATGACAAGTGCCAACATACGCGGAATAACCAAGAAGGCATATGGGTCAAACCCCATAGTACGCATGGCGTCAAGCTCTTCTGTGATCTTCATAACCCCGATCTGTGCAGCATACGATGAACCGCTACGACCGGCAACGATAATAGCTGCCAACATCGGAGCAAGTTCACGTAAGATCGAGATACCCAACATATCGACAATAAAGATATTCGCCCCGTAGAGTTTTAACTGTGCCGCAGACTGATAGGCAACAACCACACCTATAAGAAACATTGTCAGCATAATGATCGGCAGTGCTTTGATACCACTCTCGTAGATCTCAAAGGTCATCTCTTTCCACCTGATATGGAGAAGGTGAAAGAAAGAGCCGAAAAAGATCACACTCATCTGTCCAAAAAAGCTAAGAAAATCAAGGAATTTCGTTACACGATCAGCACTGTCCACACCAACTGCATGAAGGATACCCTCTTTGGCAGGCTTAAAATGCGTTCCAAAATGAGCATGTTCTTGCGCCATATGCAACATCTTTTCAACATCATGCTGCATAGCACTTAAGACGACCTCTTTATCACTGTTTTGTGCATTCTCAATACTCTTTGCGATCAACAATGCTAAGGCCGAGTCCATACTTTCCAACTCTGAAAGATCCCAGACAATACTCTTGGCTTTTACATTATCTGTAGAAGCGTGTAGCTGCTTTTCAATAATCGAGAGACGCTGGACTGTCGGTGAACCTTGGATCTTATATGTAGCCACTTCACCTTCAAGTATCACCAGCAATCCAACCTTTACCTTAGCCGCCATCCCTTACTCCTGCTCTACTCTGAAAGAGTCATGTTCTAAGGTCTCAACACCCAACCGCATGTACCCAAGGCCGCAAGCAAAAGCAGGAAGGTTCACATATGTACAGCCATCGATCTCAAAAGAGAGGTCTTGATGGTGATGACCTTCTATAAAAAGCGCATACGCATCAAGCTTCTGTTTTGAGAGATGTTTTCTAATGTACATCTCAAACGTGTGCATCTTCTGGCAGTCATCTTTACATGCCAACTTTGCATCAAGGGCATTAAGGATGAATTGCTTACCAATCGTGTTGAAAAAGCTCAGTGTTTTTAAGACAAAAGGATTTCGAATTATCGCTGTATACAAGCGATAACCAAATGGCGCGTCAAAATCCCCATGCGCCAAGGCGACATTCTTCCCTTTGTAGTCATACAGAACAGGCTGCTGCTTAATGGAAAAGACTTTTACACCAGGGAAGATCGAAGTAAGATTGAAATCATGATTACCCTCAAGATAGAGTATCTCGATATTGTCACTGAGGGTATTAATAAGGTCAACTACCTCTTGGTTACGTTCAACTGTCTTGGCGATACCGCCAAAGAGAAGATCAAA
>JAUVKK010000095.1 GCA_030596305.1 Helicobacteraceae bacterium
GGGAAACCAATAAGTTCTGCATCTTTCATCTTGAAACCAAAACGCTCTTTTCTGTCATCCAAAATCACTTCAACACCGGCATCCTGCAGTTGTTTGTAAAGGTTCTCTCCAAATGCCAGTTGCTCTTCGTCTTTGATATTAGAGACCATGACATTGACCATATACGGTGCTGTCTCTTTTGTCCAGATACACCCTTTTTCATCATGGTGCTGCTCTATTGTTGCTGCAATAAGACGACTCACACCCATACCGTAAGTTCCCATGACAAATGGCACTGCCTGCCCTTTTTCATTTAAAAACTCAGCCTTAAGCGGTTTAGAATAAGCCGTTCCCAACTTAAAGATATGACCAACTTCGATCCCTTTTTTGTAAAGGAGTTTGCCACTGCAGTGAGGACAGTTATCACCCTCTTTTGCAGTGTAAAGATCTGCAAAAAGTGCGCCATCTAAAACACTCATGTCAACACCAACATAGTGGTAGTCTTTTTCATTTGCACCGCAGATCATCTGCTTAGAACCTTTTAATGCACTATCAAAGACACATGGCAGTTTTTCCATGTCCAATGGACCCATAAAGCCTGGCACTACACCTAAAGCAGTAAGTTCCTCTTCACTGACATCCGAAATGTCAAGTGCTTCGGCAGCGTTAACTGCTTTAACCTCTTGAAGTTCATCGTCACCACGTAAAAAGAAGAGAACGATCTGGTCACCATCTTCATAGGTCATACGTTTGGCAACACATTTCATGGTGTAATACGGGTCAACTTTAAAGAAGTCAGCAAGGTCTTCAATGCTTTTTACGTCCGGTGTCTGAAACTTGTTAAAGTCACTTTCAGGCGCTTCAGGAGTGTCTTGACGAGGTGCACGTTCTGCTGCTTCGACATTAGCGCCATACTCACAGCTATCACAGATAGCGATAGTATCTTCACCGCTGTCTGCAATGACCATAAGCTCTTTTGAACCCGCACCGCCGATAGCACCACTGTCAGCTTCAACTACACGGAAATCAAGACCTAAACGCTCTATAATACGTTTATATGCAGCTTCCATCGCCTCAAACTCACGATCAAGATCTTCTGTTGTCGCATGAAAGCTATATCCATCTTTCATCACAAACTCACGTCCGCGCATCAAACCAAAACGCGGACGTGCTTCATCACGGAACTTTGTTTTGACCTGGTAGAGATTCATAGGCAGCTGTTTGTAACTTGTCACACGGTTACGTACCAGGTTGACCATCATCTCTTCGTGTGTCGGCCCTAGAACAAAAAGGTTCTCTTTACGGTCACGAAAACGTAGAAGCTCTTTACCAAACTTCTCGATACGTCCACTCTCTTCCCAAAGATCAGCCGGCGTCACAAAACTAAGATCAACCTCTTGCGCCCCAACTTTAGTCATCTCTTCATTGATCACATTTTCGATCTTTTTAAGAACACGTTTGCCCAGTGGCAGGTAGTTATACAGACCGGCAGCGACCTGAGAAGTAAAACCGGCACGTGTCAGAAAAATGTGACTGGCTAGAACTGCACCTTGTGGAGCTTCTTTAGTTGTAGGGATGAAAGCTTTGGAAAAACGCATGGAGTTCCTTATAAAGTTATATTATTTTTTATTTTGATGATCGAGACCAAGAATATGCGTAAGTGCACTCATCAATGATTCAGAGTGTGACTCTTCTGTTACGTCACGAAGGCGGTCCATCTTCTTATGTAAAAAGCGTTTTAGGGTCTGTTCTGCCATCTTTTGTGCTTGGTCTGCATACTCTTTTGGCAGATAGCCGCTGGCAACAGCACGCTCGCTCTCAACCTTGGCAGCTTTCATCGCACGAACGTAGACCTCTTTGATCATCGGTTCAATTCGTTGTTGCTGCTGCAGATCATAGTAGCTTTTTGTGAACTTTCGAATGACACTGAATGAGGCCTTAGCCTCATCTTCGCGCAGAACAAGGTTCTCATCTACAATGCTTTTAAGATCATCTACTGCATATAGTTTGATAGAGTCAGACTTGAACTCTTCAATGTCGCGCGGTACTGCCATGTCGATCCAGTAACGCTCACCAAGATCAAAGTTGATAGCCTCTTTTTTGATGATAGGCTCTGTTGCACCGGTAGCAGAGACAAGTAGTTCAAACTCATTTAAAACGGCACTTAACTCCTCAAAGTCAATGACCTGCGCATCAAACTCTTGAGCGACTTCTTCAGCCTTAGCACGTGTTCTGTTCATGATCGTGATCGAAACACCTTCACGCATCAGATAGCGCGCCGTCAGTACAGTCATCTCACCTGCACCGATCAACAAGGCACGTTTGCCTTCAAGATCACCCGCGTCACGCTTGAGCTGCTTCATCGCTACACTGGCGATGGAGACAGGTTTCGAAGAGATATCTGTAACATTACGGACTTCAGCCGCACATCTAAAGGCATGATGAATGACCGTTGCCAGAACAGGACCACAAAAACCATGTTTTTTAGCAAAGACGTAAGCATCTTTGATCTGTCCAGAGATCTGAGTCTCACCCACGACCATAGAGTCAAGTGAGCTGACAACAGAGAGCATATGGTGAATAGCACTCTCGTCTTCATAAATATCAGCGCGTGCTTCCAGTTCATCTGCGGCAATGCCTGAACGGTGAAAAAAGTGAAGAAGAATCATCATTGTAGCTGCATCCACGTCATTACAACTACAGAAGACTTCAATGCGGTTACATGTTGATGTGACCATTACTTCATCAATACTTGGGTCTTTTACAACTTTGGAGAGGCAGGCCTCTTTTTGTTCATCGTTAGAGAAAGCAAGTTTCTCACGAATAGCCAGTGTGGTGTTTTTATGGGTAAAACTGACCACTAAGAAGTGCATTAAAAACTTCTTTTCATCATGGACTCGATGATCCCGACTAGACGTTCATCACCTGCAACAGCTGCTACAGCTTTGTCTGATAACTTTTGAGCCAAAGCATATGAGCGTTCAACCGACTTATGCTCTTTCATCTTAGCCTTGATCCATGCCGCATTTTCAGCTGAAAGTTTCTCTCTGTGGTAGGAGAGAAGACGTTCTCTCTCTTCTCCTTGCAGTGACTCAGAGAGGTAGATATACGGCAGTGTACACTTGCCCTCTTCATAATCATGAAGCGCCGGTTTTCCTAGTGTTGCCTCATCAGAGACAATGTCCAAGATATCATCGATGATCTGAAAAGAGATACCCAGGTTTTTACCGTAAAGTGCATAGGCTTCAGCATCTTTACCCATCATCAATGCCGCTGCTTTTGCTGAGGCTTCAATGAGAGCTGCTGTTTTAAGGTAGAGCATATCCATATAAGCATCTGCATCTGCATTGAAGTTCTCAGACATACGTACATCCATCAGTTCACCGACAGAGAGTGCTGTGACAGCATCAGCAACTGTTTTGGCAACGGCTTCATCGTATGAGACAAGGGTGCTGTAGGCTTTTGAGTAGAGAGCATCACCGAGCATAATAGCTGTTTTGGAGTCTTCGGTAGCATTGACTGAAGGTGCACCGCGACGCAGAGTGGCATCATCGATGACATCATCATGTAAAAGACTTGCTGCGTGGATCAGTTCAATGATCGCACCTAAACGCGGTGCAGTTACATCACTGCCGGCAATTTCAAGTACCAGTTTTGCACGAAGGCGTTTACCGCCTGCAAGCGTACCAAAAAGGCGAGTGATCTCACTATAACCGATCTCATCGACAAGGGTTAAGATCTCTTTTTCTACTGTCTCAATCACGTTTGTGTTTTTCCTACATAAATATTTGTATAAATCTCTTATAAAAGCAGTAACACTGCTCTCAAAAGAGAACTAAGTTCTCAAGAGGCAAAGCCTCGCTTACTCGTTACGTGTAACGATCTCACCGGTAAACTCGATGTAAAGACTTTTTACCTTCTCTTCGACTTCTGTAGAGCGTCCAAAGCCTCTGGTTGGCAGTTCACGCTCCCAATAGTCACCAAAGTTCTCTTCCATATGTAGCTCCATTGCAGCCATTTTCTCAATCATCTTGTCCAACTGCTCTTCCACAAGATTGCGGTTAGCTGTATAAACGATATCTAGAAATTTTGATCTTGGTGAGCCTAAAAAGACATCATCAGCATCTTCAAAAAGTGCTGCATATTTTCCATAATCTTCCATATTAATATTTCCCATATTTTTAAAATTTTGTGATTATACCACTTGGGGGCTTTATTACTCCACTGCGCAGTAGCACAATGGTATCACTTTTAACACTTTAGCTCACAGGGCTTTTGATACGATAAACTACGGAATAAAGGATTGGAACGTAAATAAGATTTAAGACTGTTGCCCAGATAATACCAAAACCAAGTGCCACTGCCATCGGCTGCAAGATCATTGCTTGACCTGAGGCAAAAAAGATCAACGTTGACAGCCCTAATACTGTTGTGATCGAGGTAAGTAGAATAGGACGGAGGCGTGTTTTTGCCAGTTTGACCAACTCTTCAAGGTCTTTTGCCTTTTTAATAAAGCTGACCATGATCAGCCCATCATTGACCACGACCCCGGCCAGACCGACAATCCCTATCATCGAGGTCATCGACATATTAAGTCCCATCAGGAAATGTCCGACATAGACCCCTAAGATCACCAGTGGAATAGTACTTAAGACGATCAACGACTGCTTGATAGAGTCAAATAGCCAGATCAGAGTGATAAAGATCAGAAATATCGCCATCACTCCAGCCTGTGCCATCTCTCTCTGGTTTTTCTCGTTCTCCTGCTGTTCACCTTTAACCTCAACGCTAAAACCATCCTCTTCCAAAGTCTCAATAGCAGGAGACAGTCTCTCCATCGCCTCGGCAGCCATCAACTTCTCTTTGTCCAAAGAGGCAAAGACAGAGCGAATACGTTTACCATCCTCTTTAATGGTGTTGACATAGCCCTGCGTCATAATAAAGTCACACACCTCGCTCAACGCAACATAACTTTGGCTTCTTGGTACTTTGACCTCCATCTGGTCCAGCGATGAAAGTGT
>JAUVKK010000052.1 GCA_030596305.1 Helicobacteraceae bacterium
ATTATGGCAGAAAGAAGAAAATACAAAAAACGTTATTGTAAATACTGTGAAGCAAAAGTTGACTTCATGGATTACAAAGATGCAGGTTCACTACGCTTTTCACTATCAGAGCGTTACAAGATCATGCCACGTCGTTTAACAGGTAACTGTAAACGTCACCAAGAGATGGTTACTATCGCTATCAAGCGTGCTCGTGCAGCAGCGATCATCCCTTACACTGTTACTCGTAAAGCGGTTATCAACAACCCTTTCGAAAACATCAAGTAGGTCTTCCTACTGAGGTCCATTATGGGCCTCACCCTCTAACTAACCTCCACTCCACCTTTTCACGATATACAAAACAGTAAGACTAACATCACAATTATCTCCGTTCATCCCCGAAAGAATCTCTTTTGTTTTTTCACACTATTTTCACATTATTTCGACGTACTATTCACTCAAATCAGAAAAAAGGATTAACAGTGACTATAGCACTACTCATTGCAGCTTCAGGCTTTCTTTACTGCATTCATCCCTAAACCGACAGGCTTTACAAGCCCTATACTTTACGCTATCATAGTCATATAAGGAGAGCAAATGCCTTTTATGGAACGTCTGCAGAGTGCATTGATCTTGAAAACACCAATGTATCACCCTAATGAAGCACATATCATCGAACATATATATGAGATCTTTTATGAGACCATCGTACATAACAAGAGTGTTCAGATGGTGCAGATGATCATTGAAGGGTTTGATGTCGACTTTCATGAGTTGGGTAAGACCCCTCCCCTTATCTTTGCAATCAAATATAACAAAAAAGAGATCATAGAGACTTTGTTGCTCTATGGCGCTGATGTCAATATCCAAGACAGAGAGGGGAACACCCCGCTCCATTTTGCACTGAAGTTTAAACACTATGAATTAATGACAACCTTACTGCATTATGGCGGAGATGTCACCGTTGTCAATAATGAAGGTTTATCTGCCTTTGACACTGCTTCAAAAGAGGAGAAGACAATAATCAGCAAAGTAGTCTCTTTGGTCGACACTAAAGCACACAACCTCTTTGAGACTGCCCGATTGGGTGATCTTAACCGCCTGGTACACAGTGTCAGAAAACAGAAACAACTTTTTCAGACCAATAAAGAGGGACAATCTCTGCTGCATCTTGCTGTTCTGAGCAACAACATCAAAGCCGTGTTGTATCTTCTCAACAAAGGGCTTGACATTGATGCCGAGGATCACGATGCACTGACACCGCTTATCATCGCGATGAGCCATCTCCGTTATCTCAATGTCGCCATACTCCTGTTAAACCGTCATGCAACCGTTGAACATGTCTCAAACGATGGACACAGCGCCCTGAGTGTCGCCATACGAAACAATAACCCTGAAGGCGCGGTCTTGTTAATAAAACGCGGTGCCAACATCAACATCGCTGACAACGCACACACCCCTTTGACATTGACCCATACTGCCCTGCAACAGTACCATGAAAATGCCCAGATCTATAGAGATTTAGAGACTTTGCTCTTAAGCAAAGGGGCCCAAGTCGATGTCACTCTGAACTCGCTGGGCTGGACACCGCTTTGTACCACCGTGACTAAAGTTCAGGACAAACCCAACAGTGAACATATTCGTCTTCTCTTACAGCTCGGAGCCGATGTCAACCATATTGATATTAACGGTCGTACCCCTCTGATGCTTGCCGCATCAATGGGCCGTCTCCCTTCTGTTGAGATGTTGATGGAGAACTACGCAGCCAATGACACTTTTGACAACTATGGCTGGAGTGCGCTGATGTTCGGAGTCTACTATAACCACATCGATGTGGTCACCTTTATGCTTGACAGCGGTGTCAATCCTAACCAAGCCTCCCCGCAAGGCTTGACTGCTCTCAAGATAGCCCAAGAGCATAACCGCATCAAGATGGTCGATCTGCTTCTTGAATATGGAGCGATGGCAACAAAAGAGGATTAACAACCGTTCCGATGTAACTCTTTTATTAAAACAGTTAGACTTTTAAAAGGAGAGTCCACCCAAAGCGAACCTGAAGTTATGTTCTTCTTGTGTATTGTCATTATGAATATACTCCAAATTGAGCGGTACTGTCAGCCTGTTCATCACTAAAAACTCCAAGGTCATCCCAACTGTAGTTTCATTATAAACAGTATGGCTGTTCCAAGCTGTTGACTGTCCAAAGTCGAAGACATTGTAGTATCGATATTTGAGGTAGAGCGCTTCTCTTGTCAAAGAGAGAGGAAAGGTAAAAAAGAGCAGTCGCCCGTCAAACTGCTTTCTCAAAGAGAGTTCACCGACACCGACCTGTTTGACAAATCGAGTATACTCCAGAGATGGCATGACCACTGTTGCCGGATCATTGGCGATTGAGCTTTGAAAGTTGCTGAACTTTACCCCGCGTGTAAAGTCACTGACAGAGAGAATCGAGCTGTTTCTATCGTAGTCTGAACGAACGCCTTGAAGCGCCATCCCTATAAAAAACTTTCCGGGAAGGTCATGTGCAAAGGCATAATCAAACCCATAGGCCAGATCTTCTCTGTCATAACTTCCAAACAGTGAAATAGCGTTTAGGTAGTTGGTAAACATCGACTGTCCATAACGTTCACTGTGAAAAAGAGAGGCGCTTAAAGATAACGGCGACCGGGCATTGTCATCATAGTCCTGATAATAGTTCAGACTTATCTCACCTCTGTCATAACCACTTTTTATCACAGGCAGTGTAAGATAGCCCGAGAGCCCATAATCACGACTATCTTTTGGCAGGGTGTATGCATATTGACTATAGCTGTTATTGGCTTCATTATAGAGATGATAGCTGTTGTCGTCCCCACTGTTGTAAACACCGTAAATCGTCCCACCAAATTCCAACAGATGGGCATTGTTCTGATAAGTAAGCCCTGCCGTACCGACCTCATCAAAACCACTCTGCGCGAAGAGCACAACCGCATTGCTTAAAAGAGGGTCTACAAAACTGGCTGCAACTGAGTAGGTAAAGATCGTCTTCTCATTTTTGCTGCCGAAACCAAGATTTAACAGTGAACCCGCATAATGAAGATTTAGCGGTCCATAATAGGCGTCATCAAGTGTTAACGTGGTATTTTCATCTCTCTTTTGTTCACTGTAGACAGAGAAGCTGGCACGGCCAAAAGAGGGTTCATCCTCAAAATACAGTTTGGTGTTGTAAGGTCTTTCGGCTCTGCTCTCTATAGCATTAATAACGTAGTAGTACTCTTCACTGCCTATAGCAGCTATGAGTACCTCATCATCATTGATCAGACGTGCTTCGACCACATTGTCAGCTCTAGAGACACGTTCAACCTTTTGGTTTCCTACACGATAAAGAGAGCTACCCTTTTGACTGTTTGCAACAAAATAGACATTGCCCATGCTGTCCACTCCGCTGACAAGACCATAATAGCCCTCATACTCATAAATGGGCGTTCTATTTTTATAGAGAGTGCGTGTTTTGTCGTGCTGTACAAAATAGTAAAGATTGTCGTCACTATCAATATAAACCGATGAATTGACTTGTGCATAAAATGCATCGCCGACATAGAGCTGTGCCTGATCAAACGAAGAGGGAATGTCGTAATAAACTGCTACTCCATCTTTGAGATAACCTTGTATCACTTTTGACTCTGTCCCCTCTTTGATCTTGCCATTTTCGTCAAAGAGACCCATATAGATCTTGGTAGGGTTTGTAAAACCGCTGGCTTGCGTAAAATACTCATCATCTTTAATGACTAACCTATTTTGAAAATAACTTTTTCGCTCTCTTTTTACTGCCTTGTCTTTTTTAAACAGGCGGACTAACTCTGGAGCCCGCTGCGCATCTGAGACCATAAAAAAGATCTTATCGCAGTTACTGTTGAGCGGGGTAAACCTCTTAGATGTGACAAAAGTCTCACCCTCAGCTTCTACAAATGTTTCGGCCTGCTCTAATAGCCAGAGATTATAACCTGCTATCTCCTCTTCATAACTCTTCTCAAAGGTCAGATCAAAGATGTGGTTGATCCTAAAGGGCCACAACCATGACCTGGAGTGGTTATAAAAAAAGCTGTTGACCTTTTCAAGACCATACTTCTCCGCCAGATAAAGTTGAAAAAAACCGCCAATAATATAGTGTCTGTCATAATAGGGAAAATCGTGTGTCGTCTGGTTGTAAAGAAATTGTGGGTTGATATGCCCTGCTTTCGCCTGCATAATGCTCTCTGCTCTAAAACGTCCACTGTAGAGACGACCGCCATTACCGTGCCAGGACTCATTTAAGACAGCATTTCCTTCCAATAGAAAGGAGCTGATAGTCATATTTGGCAGTGTAAAAAGCGGGAAGTAGCCGGCTGTCATCAGACCATTTCCAAGCACAGAGTGTAGTCCCTTTGTTACTGCACTCGCCTTTGCATTGACCTGGTAATTGTGAGCCGTCTCATGATAGAGTAAGGTGTTCAGCCAGGAGGTTGACGTAAAGTAGTCATTTGCAGCACTGCCGCCAATATAGTTGATCTGTAGGTTGTATGGGTACTGTGTAGAAAAGCCGTTAGCCACCTGATTTTGCTGGGAGATGATCCCGACATGCAGCAGTGCATCCATTGTAAAACCGTAAGTGTCTCTGTATTCTCTATTAATAAGCGGTTCCAGAGCCATCGCCTGCTCAGCAGCATAACGGTTCTGCTCCGTATAGATGATCTCAACATCACCCTTTTTGGCTTTATAGTACTGTTCATCTCCCGGAACAATAGCCACACCGCCATAGAGAAGTGAACTGGAGATTATAAAAAGCAGGCTAAGTTTATTGAACATCGATTTCCCACTATTGAAGTGTTTTATTGTAGCAAAAAGGTATTAAGTCAGTGTATATATATACGAGTTTAGAAAATTTGAGAGAAGTAAAAAGTTTAGATTTGATGTAGATTGTGTTGGAAGATGAGGAGACGTACATAAAGTACGTCGAGTCAGCTTACAGCGCAAGATGCGCCGAAGCTAGACTTTTTTAGCCACAAGAAGGAACGTTTCCTGAATCTGATGCATATTCAAATAGGAAATCTTTAAGGTGCTCAGAATATTTTTTGAATTTTTTACCTTCAGCGTATTTTTCGCCTTTAGTAGCTTTGTGCCATGCTTTGAAACCAGCGTTATCTGCTGAGAATGCAGCTGCCCACTCATCTTGAGTTTTCATAGCAGCACCCTTAGTACCGTTACCGTGACATTTTTTACACTGCTTAAGGTAAGCTTTTTGACCTTTTTTGATGTCTGCGTTTGCAGATGATGCGAACATACCTAGTGCAACTACTGATGCTAATAGAATTGAAGTTGATTTTTTCATCTCTATATTTCCTTGTGATAAATTTGTGACAGTGTATCACGGATAGGGAAAACTAATATTAAATTCTTGATTAATATCAAGACTTTTTATATTTCGTTACCTATTCACCTATCTCTTCATCATCACTATTTTCACTCTCTGCCATTTTAACAGCCTGACGGATCTTGTCTTGACGCATCTTGCGGTTACTGGTATGTTTCAGTTTTTCCAAGACTTTATCATCATCAATATTCATCTCTTTTTTAATAGCTTCATCGTCAAAACCAGCGACTTCCAGGACATACAGTTTAAGTTCACGCTTTGTCATATTTTTTTTGAGTATGTTGTAGAGTCCGACTTCATTGTTGCTGATCGATGATGCCTCACACTTGTAAAATTCTGCCATCGTTGCACGAATCGACTTTTCACCGTTGTATTTAAACCATATAGAGTTTTCTAACATTATATTTCCTTCAAGATCAGTCTAAGATCTTTTTCTTCTATTATTATATTGGCCTCTTTTTTCAAGACCTCTCTTGCGCAAAATGCGACACGTGTACCCGCATGAGCGAACATACTCAAGTCATTGGCACCGTCGCCACAGACCATGGTCTCCTCTTCACTCACACCTAAGATGTTCTGCAGACGTACCAGCATGTCCCCTTTGGAGAAGTTGAACATCATGTCACCACCGACCAGTCCGGTCAATTTTCCATCTTTTACGTGCAGTGCATTTGAAAAGTCGGCATCGTAACCCAAAATATCTTTGGCATACGTAGTTGCCGTTCTAAATCCACCGCTAAAGCAGACAACCGTCATCCCGCGTTTTTTTAGTTCAGCTATTGTCTCAACTGCACCCGGCATATATGGTAACGAGTGACTGATCTCTTCCACTTTTGAGAACTCAAGGCCTTTTAGCAGGCCTACTCTCTCTTGGAGTGACTCAAAAAAGTCCAACTCTCCGGCCATTGCCCGTTCCGTTATCTCTGAGACTTGTTCACCGATCCCTAAAGCCTCGGCAAAGAAATCGATCGTTTCACCATCCATCAAGGTCGAATCAAAATCAAACACACATAATTTCATAAGAATTACTCCATTGGTTATATACCTTAAAATTCAAGAGAGCGAAAAGAGGTAAGATTTGAACGAAGAGAGATGAAGACCTAGCCGTAGCTAAGTCGAAACTCTATTTGTTTGAAGATTGCCTCTTCTCGCTCTCCCCGAAGGGTGCGAGTACTTTCGCATATACTCTGCGTTAGATAACCTTCACCGTAGCTATGGCTACGCTGAAGAACATCTGCCTTGATTATACACGAAATTACCCGCATTGGATTTAAGGTATATTACCAATGGAGTAATAATTACTCTTCTTTCACTCTTGTTTCGTTATAATCTCGCAATTATACCTAAATATCGCAGTAGAGGGCTTTGCAATAGCCATAACTTTACACTATTTAGATACCAGCGTAGGAAGCCTTTTTTGTTTGAACAACTCATCGATAAACTGCAGAACTCAACATACATCACACT
>JAUVKK010000144.1 GCA_030596305.1 Helicobacteraceae bacterium
CAAAACAGCGGCCAAAACCGTAACCGCAATAACCAAAACAGAAGCCGTCAAGGTGGCAGTGCGAACAAAAATAACGATAACCGTGGTGAGAATAAAAGCAGTGATAACCGTGGTGGTGGACAGAACCGTCAAGGCAGCAACCGTAGCAACCAAAACCGTCAAGGCGGCGGTGGTAACAAAAACAAACGTCGTCGTCATGGGCCTGCACCGATTGTTCAAGAGCTTCTTGACTGTGCTGTTCGCAACCAAGAGGTTCAGGCAGAACGTCTTAACCCGCATAACAAACTTGACCTGACATCTAAAGGCAAGGTACGTGTTACACCACTAGGCGGTCTCGGTGAGATCGGTGGAAACATGATGGTGATCGAGACAGATAACGAGGCGATCCTTATCGATGTCGGTATGAGTTTCCCGGATGAGACAATGCACGGTGTTGACATCTTGGTACCTGACTTTACGTACATCAAAGAGATCAAAAACAAGATCGTCGGTGTTGTGATCACTCACGCGCACGAAGATCACATCGGTGCGATGCCATACATGTTTAAAGAGGGTCTTCAGTTCCCGACTTACGGTACAGCAATGCCACTGGCAATGATCGGAAACAAGTTCGATGAGCACAAACTAACAGATGCACGTCGTTACTTCCGCCCGATCGAGAAACGTAAGGTCTATAAGATCGGTAATGACTTCGAAGTAGAGTGGATGCATGTCACTCACTCTATCCTGGATTCATCATCGGTAGCGGTCACTACAGAAGCTGGTACGCTCATTCATACAGGTGACTTCAAGATCGATCATACGCCGATCGATGGTTATCCGACTGACCTTCACCGTTACGCACACTACGGCGAAAAAGGTGTTTTGTTGATGATGTCTGACTCGACAAACTCATACAACGCAGGAATCACACCGAGCGAGCTTTCGGTTGCACCGGCACTTGACCGTGTTATGTCTAAAGCAGAAGGGCGCATTATCCTTTCGACTTTTAGCTCGAACCTTCACCGTTTAGAGCAGGCTATCAACTATGCGATCAAGTATGGTCGTAAGATCTGTGTCATCGGTCGTTCGATGGAGCGTAACCTTGAGGTTGCGATGCAATATAAGTACCTAGAGTTCCCGAAAAACATCTTTGTTGACGCAGACGATGTCTCTCGTATGAACGATAAAGAAGTTCTGATCCTTACAACAGGTTCTCAAGGTGAGCAGAACTCTGCACTCTTTAGAACAGCGATCGGTGAGCACCGTCATATCAAGATCAAACCGACGGACCTTGTTATCCTCTCATCTCGTGCGATCCCTGGTAACGAAGGCGGCATCTCTGAGATGACAAACCACCTTGAAAAAGCGGGTGCACGTATTGCACGTGACCGTGACCTTCACGTTTCCGGACACGGTGGGATCGAAGAGCAGAAGCTACTTCTTCGCCTTGCCAAGCCTAAGTTCTTTATGCCGATCCACGGTGAGTACAACCACGTAATGCGTCACAAAGAGACAGCAATGCAGTGTGGTATTCCTGAGCGTAACATCTTGTTGATGGGCGATGGTGACTGTATCGAGGTGACAACAAAGTATATGCGTAAGGCCAAATCTGTTAAGTCAGGTAAGACCTATATCGACAATCAGAACAATCACATGATCGCTGATGATGTTGTTGTTGATCGTCAGAAGATGGCAAATGACGGCATGGTGATGATCATTGCCCAGGTCTCTAAAGGCGATCAGAAACTGCTTGCTAAGCCACGTGTGACAAGCTTCGGTATCGTTCCGGACAAGCAGGACAAGGCATTTGCTGCTGAGATGGAAGATGTTCTTGAACACTTCCTTGTCAACCTTAAGCCGGGTCTTATTGAGAATGCCAAGGCGATGGAGAATGATCTTAGAGCGGTTGTGCGTAAGCATATCTATCGTAAGATGAAAAAGTATCCACTTATCGTACCAAACGTCTTCGTCTCTTAAAAAGTTTCAGCTTCGGCGCATCTTGCGTCCAACTCAGACTCTCCACGCACACTAGTGCGCTATCGGTCTGAGTTAAACACAATCTACACCAAATCTGAAATTTTTTACTGTACAAGAACTTTTTAAGATGAGCTTCGCCATCTTTTCCTATTTCCTATTTCCTATTTCCTATTTCCTATTTCCTATTTCCTATTTCCTATTTCCTATTTCCTATTTCCTATTTCCTATTTCCTATTTTAATTTTTACTAACACTTTTTTGTTATAATGAATGAATGGGATTAGAATAATCCCATTTTATAGATAAACAGTAGGGATAATTATGCAGATAAATGGCGAAAATGCAATTGAGATATTAAATACTTTTCTGACCAAGTTGATCGAAAAAGAGGGGACAGACCTTCATGTAAAAAGCAACAGTGTCATTCGTGCCCGTATTAAAGGGGCAATGATGCCTCTCTCTATTGAAAAATTAGAGAGTAAATATGTAGAGACAATCGTAGAGCATCTTATGGGCAGTAAAATGGATATATTTAAAAAGCAATACGCATACGATACGATCTATATTCTCGATGAGAAACACCGCTTTCGTGTTAACCTCTACCATCAACTCAAAGGTCTCTCTATCGTCTTCAGAGCAATTCCGCATCAGATCCGCTCTTTTGAGGAGTTGAATCTTCCCTCTGCGCTCACAAAGATCTCTAAACTTCAACGTGGACTGGTCTTGGTCACAGGGACTACAGGAAGCGGAAAATCGACGACACTCGCTTCTATTATTGAAGATATCAATCGCAACAGTCATCGTCATATTATCACGATCGAAGATCCCATAGAGTATGTCTATGATGACAATAAGTGTGTTATCGAGCAGCGGGGAATAGGGCAGCATGCTGTTGACTTCAGTACGGCACTGCGCTCGTCCATGCGTGAAGATCCGGACATTATTATTGTGGGTGAGATGCGTGATCTTGAGACTGCACGTAATGTGCTGCAGGCAGTCAACACCGGGCACCTTGTCTTTACAACGCTGCACACTTTGGATGCAAGAGAGACCATAGACAGACTATTGGCGATCTTCCCTCAGCAGGAGCAGGCGCGCGTACGAATGGACCTTGCAGCCAACCTGGAAGTGGTGATCTCTCAACGGATGCTGCGTGACATTGATGAGGAGATGATACCGGCAGTCGAATTGATGTTTAAAAGCCCTCGAACCACCTATCTTATCTCTACATCACGTGATGATGAACTATTAGACGCGATGATCCATGATCAAAACAGCTTTGGATCCATGCCTTTTGACACCTCTCTGTTTCACCTGGCCCTGCAAGGAAAGATCACTGAAGATACAGCCTACCTCTATGCTACAAATGCAGCAAATTTACGACTTATGTTTACCACCAGTGCCGATTACCAAAAAATGCTCAATAACGGCTACCTTGATGATGTAGTAGCTATTAAAGAGGAAGATGATCAATAAGATTGAATATCTTGCAATAGATATTTGATTTCGTAGATTGAATGAAAATATCTTATAATGTCAGCATCAAAAAATAACACTTCTATTGTAACTGTTATATATAAAGGACAGATGTGGCATTTTCAAAAGAGAAACGCGGCGGTACTATTAACGGTATTATCTTTGTTGCACTGGTAGCGGCAGCAGCGACTTATGTTGCAGAGTTAGCCCCTGTCGCAAAACTTGGTATCTCTCCACTGGTAGTCGGTATCGTTATCGGTATCTTCTATGCCAACACACTTCACAACCACTTTCCGCCGGCATGGGAGACAGGTATAGTCTTTTCAGGTAAAAAGATCCTC
>JAUVKK010000256.1 GCA_030596305.1 Helicobacteraceae bacterium
CCTAGTGCGCAGTGGCTGTATCTTGTGAAAGCTTTCGCCTTCAACTTCATAGAGAAGAGAGGCATTGAACTCCAGGCGATTCTCAACGTCAAATGTCCCCTGAACACTTTTCTCAATAGTGATCCGTTTCTTTTCAAAACGGATATGTTCAAGTTTGCTTTGGAGTTTATAGAGGTTTATCTTCTTGGTGCGAACATCTAAAAAAGCTTGATGCAGTTCGAGGGCTTCCTCTTTTGTTACATCAGGGATATCAAGAAGAAGTTCTTCTATTTTTTCAGCGCGTTCGTCATGGTTTTCATGGTCTGCTTTGGGCTTTGATGAGACATAGACTTTGTCTTCCGCTTTAAAGAAGTCAACGATGTGACGGCGCAGGTCGATATCGGCTTCTGACCAGAGAGTACGGAAGATACGAACAAGGCTCTTTTTGGAGTTATTTTCAGTAACAAGCCCAAGGAGTTGTGCAAGTTCGATGAGGGTTTCTTCACTTACACGCTGAATACCTTCATCAAAACCATCTTCACCAAAATAGTGACGGATGGTCTGGTTTAATTTTATGAATTTCTTTTTCTTAGACATGAGAGTATTGTAGTTAGTTACGGGTTAGTTTTGTATTAGTATTGGGATACATTTACTGAAGTTTTTTGCATAAGTTTAGATTACAGTGGTAATAGTAAAAAGCTTTGTTAAAATCTACAAAAAACATAGAGTATACAATGGACAAGAAGTTTCCTGACGAGTGGACACAAGAGCAGTTTTTACGTGAAAAAGAGCGTTTGGAAAAAGAGGGTGTAAAAGTGTTGTTGGTCGACACTATTTTGTCGCCGATCGAAAAAGCAGACACCATCGTTTATAACCCTTTTGAACTTCAAAAAGAGCCGGAAGGCTCTGTTTTTGTCTTCTACTGTGACAGCGGCAAGGCAACACAAGATCGGCTTAAAGAGTATCGTGCGAAATTTCCAAAGCACCACTGCCTTTCACTGCGAGGCGGACGCGGGTATTGGCGTAAAAATATGCAGCTTCTTCCTGAAATAGAAGCCGCTGATGAATTGCCAAAAGGAGAGGGCGAAGACTATACAGAGCATCTGGATCGGTTTGTGAAGTGTCTGAAAGAAGAACGCTTTTATGATGCCCACGAAGCATTGGAAGAGGTCTGGTTCCCACGACGTTTTGAAGATGACATGGAGATGAAACTCATAAAAGGGTTTATCAATGCTGCGGTCTCTTTTGAATTGACGAAACGCGGCAGACCGAACCCCGCTACAAAAGCGTGGGGAAACTATGAGAAGTATCGTCCGTTACTAGAAAAATTCACCTCTTTAAATACCCCATATTATGTACGTTTGGCACTCCGAGTTGAAACTATGCGTGAGGATCGAATAACATTGTAAATAGTGTCAAAATGTGATAAAAATGAAGTAAGATTTTGTTAAAATTCGCGCAATATTTAATATGGCGGAGTACAAAATGGAAGATGTTAACGTAAGTGAACACATTGATGCGGTAAGTGAACACCTAAACACAGCGGGTGAACACCTTGGTTTTAGTCTGGATGTTAACAAGTATTATGACATGGGGATCCAGTTAGGTACAGAGTATGGTCTGAAGATTATCGGTGCTATTCTTATCTACTACATCGGTAAGATGTTGGCAACCGGACTGCGTAACCTTGTAGGTAAAGCATTAGAACATCAAAAGGTCGAGACGACTTTAGTCGAGTTTGCGACAAGTGCTATCTATTACGGTCTTATGGCGGTTGTCTTCCTTGCTGCTATCAGTAATATCGGGATTCAGACGACCTCATTTATGGCGATCCTCGGTGCTGCCGGTCTTGCTGTCGGTTTGGCACTTAAAGATACTCTTTCTAACATCGGTTCGGCTGTTGTTATTTTGGTATTCCGCCCGTTCAAGGTCGGTGACTACATCAACGCTGGCGGTGCAGAAGGTACTGTTGACAAGATCAGTCTCTTTACAACAACGATCAGCCCGGTTGATAACCGTATGATCATCGTACCAAACTCGGCGATCACTATAGGCAACATCACAAACTTCTCTTCTAAACCGGTACGTCGTGTTGATCATGTTGTCGGTATAGGTTATAACGAAGATATCAAAAAAGCTAAAGAAGTTATGTATGCTGTTATCGAGAAAAGTGCACACACAATCAGCGATCCTGC
>JAUVKK010000181.1 GCA_030596305.1 Helicobacteraceae bacterium
GTTTATGCTCTCTTACAAAGGGATCTTGCCACTGCAGGTTGACAGTGCAAGTTTTCACAGTTACTCTCTTATCTATGTGGTCTTTACACAGTTTTTTACCGGCTTTATCTTTACGACCTTCCCGCGTTTCTGTCAGTCAGAGGCGATAGATAAAAGTTACTATCTGAAGACATGGGGGCTCCATCAGATAGGTGCAGTGGTCTTTCTGGCAGGGGCTGTGCTGTCAGTTGAACTGCTGTATATTGGGATAGCTGTTTTATTGGTAGCGAATATTGCCATTGTCTATAAACTAAGACAGATCTATGCAAAAGCACCTGAAGCGATGAGACATGATCCTCAGTGGATACTTGTCGGTTTCTTTATGGGCCTGTTTGCCCATTTCCTTTACTTCTTAGTCTTTGCACAGGTTGATAACAGTGCCGTATCTATTGCCGTTAACCTCTACCTTGTTTATGTGACTTTTGCAGTGGGCCAGCGTATGGTGCCATTTTTCAGCCACAGTTTTGCCGACAAAAATGAGTGGTTCGCACCGACCGTGTTTGCCGGCTTTGTGCTCAAAACAGTTGCCATGAATTTCGAGTTTTCTTCGTTAGAGATACTTGTCGACATCGCCTTAGGACTTTATATCGCTATGGAAGTAAGACGTTGGGCACTGCCATTCAAAGGTTCTCCGGCTATTTTAAAGATCCTGCATATTTCGCTTTATTGGTTAATTGCCTCTCTGCTCATCGGTGGCTTTGTAGGTCTCATCGAAGCACTGACAGAGATGGACTTTATGCAGATGGATGTTCACCTCTTGGCCTTAGGATTTGTGACCACGATGTTGATAGGTTTTGGAACACGAGTAACCTTGGGTCATTCAAGCCAGCCGCCGCATGCTGACAACACAACTCTAAAGATCTTTTATCTTCTTCAGGTCGTTGTCATCGGACGTCTGTTTTTCTCTTTGGTAATGGGGTTTAATGCTCCTATGTTCTGGATGTTCGATCTCTCGATTACCTTATGGCTCTTGCTGTTTATCTTCTGGGCTGTACGCTTTGGTCCCGTTCTGTACAGTGGTAAAAAACTGTAAAATTAAAAAGCAAGCTCTTAAAAAGGTCTGCGTAATCGGCGTGATCTGTTTACGCAGTTACTCTTCTTCTAAACTTATTCCTTAAATATAAAGTGTGACTGTCATAGTATGCCCCCTTCAAAGCGACCATCGGGTATAATCGCGCGCAAATAGACTCTAGGTATGACACACAAATATGATAGAAATAATCGAACTTCTTTTTCTTGGTGCAGCAGTGGGAACACTCTCTGGATTCTTTGGCATTGGCGGAGGGACTATTTTAGTACCTGCTTTGCTGATGATGGGTTATGACATGAAAGTAGCCATTGGTATCTCTGTCGTTCAGATGGTCTTTGCTTCGATCTACGGCTCTTACTTGAACCTTAAAAAAGGGACACTTGACGTCAAGATGGTCACTGTGATCGGTATTGGCGGCTTTATTGGTGCACTTTTAAGTCCTTATATCATTCAGACGCTCTCTGCTACTACTTTGGAGTGGATCTTCCTCTCCTTTGTACTCTTCGCTTTAACGCGGATGTTTATGAAGACAAAAGAACAGGTAGACGGACGTATTGTTCATCCGGTACTCCTGTTTATCATTGGTGTTGTGTTGGGTGCATTCGCTATCTCTATCGGTGTCGGCGGTTCGATTCTGCTTGTTCCGATCCTGGTTGGTTTTTTACATGTTCCCCTTAAAAATGCAGTCTCTGCAGGGCTCTTTTTTGTTGTTTTCTCTTCAGTATCAGGCCTTATAGGTCTCAGTGTTGCAGGGAACATCGACTATGAGAGCGGTGTTATCATCGGTCTTGCATCACTTGTCGGCGTTGCCGGCGGTATCTGGCTGAAACACCAGACAAAAGATTCACATCACAAAATGGCACTGATAACTTTTTATATCGGTGTCGCACTATATTTACTTTACAGATTGGTAGGTCAAAATGGATAAGATCAAGATTACAGGCGCACGTGAAAATAACCTCAAAAACATCTCTTTAGAGGTCCCTAAAAACCAGCTGGTTGTCTGTACCGGTCTAAGCGGTAGCGGTAAGTCTACACTCGCCTTTGGTACACTCTATGCTGAGGGACAGCGTCGTTACCTCGAAAGCCTCTCAAGCTATGCACGTCAATTCCTTGACCGCATTGGTCAGCCGGATGTTGACAAGATCGAAGGGTTGACACCTGCTATCGCGATCGATCAGAAGACCACCTCTAAAAACCCGCGTTCAACTGTTGGTACCATTACAGAGATCTATGACTACCTGCGTCTGCTGTATGCACGTATCGGTGTTCAACACTGTCACCAGTGTGGCAAAGAGATCTCTCAGATGTCAGCTTCTGACATTATTGATCAGGTCAAAAAACTGCCATTGGGTGCAAAGATCGTTATCCTGGCTCCACTTATCCGTGAGAAAAAGGGAAGCTTCCATGACCTTTTTGAATCACTGCGTCATAAAGGATATGTTCGCGCCATGATTAACGGTGTGATGACACGTCTTGACGAAGAGATCGAACTCTCTAAGACTAAAAAACATACTATTAAAGTGGTTATCGACCGTATCGTCATTAAAGAAGACAACCAGGACCGTATTGCCCAGGATGTTGAAAAAGCACTTAAAGAGAGTTATGGTGAAGTAGAATTAGAGTTTCTAAACAATGAGGAGATGGGTTACAAAGAACGTATTATCCACTACTCAGAGCACAATGCATGTTTTGACTGTAAGGTCAGTTTTGAGCCGCTTGAGCCGTTGACGTTCTCGTTTAACTCACCGAAGGGTGCTTGTCCGGAGTGTGACGGTCTTGGACTGCGTTATGCGCTTGACCAAGACAAGATCGTTGATGTAGATCTGCCTATAGAGAAGGGCGGGGTAAAGATCATCTACGGCTTTAACAAGGGCTATTACTTCACTTTCTTGAAAGGGATGTGTAAACACAACGGCATTGATATCACGATACCGTTTGGTGAGCTTGAAGAGCATCATAAAAAAGCGATCCTTCATGGTGGCATCGATGAAGTCGAGTTTGAGTGGAAGAGCCATCCTATAAAACGTGTATGGCCGGGGATCATTCGCATCGCCTACGATATGTTTAAAGATGACAAAGAGCTGCAGGACTATATGAGTGAGAAGGTCTGTAGTATCTGTAAC
>JAUVKK010000225.1 GCA_030596305.1 Helicobacteraceae bacterium
GCTATCTTCTTTATTCTTCCCTTTTCATTGATGATCATCTATGTGGGTCTTGACTTTGTCCTGCTCAGTTTTGAGCAGCTTGAAGCTTCGTCTGATCCGGGAGGACTCTCATATCGCTATATAGTGAAGTCTCTGCTTCCTGTAGCCTTTGTCCTGTTGATCGTACAGACACTCAGCGAAGTCTATAAAGAGTTTGTACTTCTGAAGGCAGCATCATGATCGCGATAGGTATGTTTGTCTTTGCCCTTGCACTTTTGTTGTTAGGGATACCGGTCGCCTTTGTCTTTGGCGGTGTAGCACTTCTTTTTGCACTGTTGATCCCTGAACTAGGGTTAGAGATCTTTAATCTGCTTCCATTCAGGATCTTTGGGATCATGAGTAACTCCACGCTGATGGCGGTACCGCTCTTTATTGCCATGGGCCTGGTGATGGAGAAGTCTCAGATGGCAGAGAAGTTACTGATCTCTATGAGTAGAGCTTTTCGTAGTGTTAAAGGGGGTCTTGCGATCAGTGTCGTTTTAGTTGGCGCACTGTTAGCAGCATCAACCGGGATCGTCAGTGCCTCTGTTGTTATGCTGAGTGTTATTGCTCTGCCGTTGATGTTGAAGGCTGGTTATAACAAAGGCTTAGCCTCAGGAACGGTTGCTGCCAGCGGTACTTTAGGACAGATCATTCCTCCTTCTATCATCTTGATCATCTTGGGTGATGTGATGAGTGTGAGTGTGGGTGAGCTGTTTATGGGGGCAGTACTTCCCGGGCTGCTGCTAGTCGGCCTCTATATTGCATACATTGTTATTATCTCACTTATAAACCCCTCTATGGCACCTTCGAGTGAAGCGATCGAACCGATAGGCTTCTTTGAACTCTTGCGTTCTATCTTGCCGCCACTGCTGTTGATGATGGCAGTACTTGGCTCTATCTTCGCCGGTATTGCTTCGCCTACAGAGTCAGCTGCTTTTGGTGTAGTGGGTGCGATTGTGTTGAGTGCCACTAACAAGACACTCAACTTTGCGATGCTGCGTTACGCTATGCTTGAGACGGTAAAGCTGAGCGGAATGATCTTTATGATCCTTATCGGTGCAACAGCTTTCAGCCTGGTCTTTAATGAGCTTGGCGGTACTGATATGGTCTTGGAGTTTTTCAGTGAAGATATTGGTGATGTCTGGATCTTTATCGCTGCCTCTATGTTGGCTATTTTTATACTGGGCTTTTTTATCGACTTTATCGAGATCTCATTTATCATCGTACCGATCTTGGTACCGGTGATGGATGCTTTTGGTATCGACCCTATCTGGTTTGCAATCTTGATCGCAATGAACCTGCAAGCCTCATTTTTGACCCCGCCGTTCGGCTTAGCGCTCTTCTTTTTAAAAGGTGCCGCACAAAAGAGCATTACAACGATGGAGATCTATAAAGGGATTATTCCTTTTATTGGATTACAGATATTAGCACTTGGTCTTGTGCTCCTCTTTCCAGACTTGGTTTTTGCTTTTTTATAAGAGAGAAATATATAAGTGTGACTTTAGAGAGCAAATTTGATTAGAGATGACAATGTAATAAATAGTTAGTAGTTAATTGTACTACTTATTTTGAACTTTGATCTCAATACGTTTATTTAACTTGTTGGCCGCCGGGTTACTACTGTCAGCGGTTGGCTCGCTCTCTCCACGACCTTCGATCGTGATTCTCTCTTCAGCAACACCGTGTTCAACAAAAAGCTCTTTTACAATGCGCGCGCGTTTAAGTGACAGCTCTTGATTGAAGGCTCGGCGTCCTTTAGAATCTGTGTGGCCGATGATAGTAACGGCATTGTCCTTGCCTCTGAGCTCTTTTGCATAGCCTTTAAGGATAGCCTTTGATTCATCATCAAGTTCATAACCTCTAAAGAGGTAAGGGACGAACAGTGTAAGAGACTTTATCTGACCGTTGGTGTCTCTGACTGCAACCTCCTGGTTGCTTGGTTCTGTCTGCGTTAAGTTATGTTCTTCTTTTGAGATGAAGACCGGTTCGGGCACAACGATAACGGTAGCAGTTTTAGTTGTGTTGATCTCGAGTGGTTCAACAATGACATTTTCAGGTACCGGTGTATTGTCTTCATGTCCAAAAGAGAAGTCCAGGCCGCCAAATACCAAGAGGTTGCTATGACTAAAGTCGTGCCAGGTCACCATTGTCTCAAATTTAATGGAGAGTTGATCTTTGATATTTAACTTTAATCCTGCGCCGGTACTCATTAAAAACGAGTCTGCATTGACCATGTGGTGATCGCTTACGGATTGGTATCCGGCACCAGCTTTTAAAAATGGGGTCAGCAGTGCTGTGTACTCAAGGTCATAAACACCATTAAGCAGCAACAGGTGCGAGTTTACAGTTGTATCATCTCCGTGGAGCTCAATGTTGGGTGAATAGATATAAGAGAGCTCAGGTTTGATAAGAAAGTCAATATCATTGTATTGAAGTTGAACACCGTAGGCGTAGCTGCTTTCCATACCGGTAGCCGTACCGTTTTCTATTAGACCGATAATAGGCGATACCTCGTAGAGATACATCTGTTCAGCATAAAGAGAGGCAATACAAGAGAGGCTGAACAGAATTTTTCGCAT